>JAADFT010000199.1 GCA_013152765.1 Calditrichota bacterium
GTCAGCCCGTAAGTCACCTTCGCCAGGTACACGGGTAGCTCGTAAGGGAACGGCCGGAAATTGTGCTTTGCGTAGGCGGCCACGGCCGTAACCGTGAGGCGACCGGCAGCGTGGCTTCCAGCCGGCAGGCCAGCGGGTTGGGCACGCAACGAACCAGCTGTCGGGCACAGAAAGCCGAACACGAGGAAGAGAGCGACTGTCAGGACGCGTTTGCTGAACATCGGTTCGCCTTACTGGATGAGCAACTGAATTGGCACTGTGGAGGCCTGAACGTTGCCGTTCTGGCTTTCGACTTTGATCGTGACCGGCGTGGCCGTCGGTTTCGCGTTCGGGTCGGTCGGGTCCAGGTTGTTGGTCAACTGCACCGTGTAGAAGTCGCTACCCGGGTCGTCCGTGCGGAAGGTGTCCCAGCTCAGCTCGCCCGCGGAAGCCTTGGCGCTGATTGTCGAGCCCGGCACGATCGGGTTGCCGTTGATGTCGTGCAGCACGATGCTGATCGTGGCCGACTCACCCGGGTGCAGCACGGTACGGTCGGTGGTCACCGTGAAAGTCGTGATGTCGCCGGAGAAGACGACGTTGCACACCGCCCAGACGCGCGCCGAGTTCCCGTTGGCGTCCACACCCTCGGTGACGGCCAGAACGCGGGCAATGCCGTTGTTTTCGTTGCCGTCCAGGTCGAAATCGGGCACCGGCCCCGGAATCACCGTGTGCAGGTTCGGGTCGAAGAACGTGTTGTAGTAGCGTTCCACGGTGGGGTAAGGCTGCCCGGTGTGGAGCGTGACCGTGGCGACTCCCTCTTCGTCCGTGTAGCCCGTGTACGTGGAAATTACCCCGCCCGTGGTCGTGAAGTACACGGCCGTGCCGGGGGGCACCGGGTTGTTGTACTTGTCGCCAACCACGGCGACGATCTGGACGGTGTTGTTGACCACGTGCCAGCCGTACACGTTCACCGGTTTGGCGCCGACGGTCAGGTGGCTGGTGCTGGCGTCGTTCACGTCTTCGATGTACGGCGGGCCGGCGAAGATCAGAAATTCCGTGGCTGTCGAACTCACCTCGGGTGTCAGCGGCTGACCGAGGGAGTCGGTGACCACGGCGCGCACCCGCACTGCGCCGGAGCGAATCCCGCTGGTGAACGACACTTCAGCTTTGCCGTTCACGGTTGGAACCGGCTCGGTGGTGCTCAGGGTCTCGCCGCCGCCCGGCGAAGCCACAATCTCGAAGCGGACGTAGGTGCCGTCGGCCACGGCGTTGTTCCGGCTGTCGCGCACGTCGGCTGTGATCCGGAGCGTCTGGTTGCGGCCGCTGTCCTTCACTCCCACCGATTTCGGGTCGCAGGAAATCAACACGCTGTTCGGTGGGCCAGGCCGCAGAACCACCGTGGTCTCGCCGGAAACGCCTCCGGCTTTGGCCACGATGGTGGCGACGCCGGTTTGGCTACCGGAAAATTGCGCCTGGGCAACGCCGTTCTGGGTCTGCGCGCGCTCGGTGATGTGGCCGAGATCCGCCTCAAAGGTAACCACTGTGCCGTCGGCCACGGGATTCCCGGCGGCGTCGTAAACGTAGGCGCGGACTCTCGTCACCGTCACCCCGTCAGCGGGAAGGGAAGAAGAATCCGCCACTACCGAGATGCTCGCTGGTCCTCCGGCCACGTAGCGAATCGTCACCGTGTCGCTCAGGGCGCCAACGGAGGCGCGCACCACGGCCAGCCCCGGCTTGGTGTCGCTGACCAGCTTGGTGGTGGCCACGCCGCCAGTGGTCTGCTGGTAGCTGTCGAGTCTCCCTTTGCCCTCCAGGAGCTCGAAGCGTACGGTGGTGCCGTCTGGCACGGGGTTGCGACTCGAGTCGGAGACGGTGGCGGTGATTTCAGACGTGCTTGTTCCGTCCGCCTGGAGCACCGCTGGCCGGGCCTGGAGCGTCAGGTAGGTGGGCTTCGACTCGCCCAGGTAGATGCGCACCGTGTCGCGCAGGGCATTCCCGACCGTGCCCACGACGGTAGCCCAGCCCGTTTGGGTGCCAGCCCGCAACTTCACGGCGGCGGTGCCACTTGCGTCCGTCTTGACGCGCGCGGGAATGGTGCCAAGATCCGTGGCAAACACCACCGTCAGGTCCGGAACAGCCACGTAAGAGGTGGTTTCTTTCACAACCGCGGTTACGACGGACTCGCTCGTGCCGTTGGCAACTAACCGCGTTGGGTTCGCGGAAATCTCAAACAGCAGGCCTCGAAACTCGACCGTCACGGTGTCTTTCAGCCCGACAGCCTGGGCCACAACGGTTGCGGTGAGGTCCTGGTGACTTGCTTCCGACAGGAGCTCCACCGCGGCCTCGCCAGAAGAATCGGTGAAGACGTAGGCAGGTTCCAGTTCTCCGTGGTCGGTGGACAGCGACACCGGTTCGCCGCGGCGCGGTTGCAGGTCGCTGCCCCGGAGCTGAATGTGAAGCGTTGCTACGGAGACGCCGTCGGCCAGAATCGAACGCGGTTCGGCGGTCAGGTGAAAAAGCGCGGCGCCGACGGTGTCGATCTTCACCGAAGCGGTGGCCTGGCAGTCGTCGCCGCACCGCGCTGTGATCGTAACCTGACCCACCTGTGCCGGAGCTGTGTACAGGGCCAGGCCCTGACCCAGCGAATCCGACACCAGCTCGGGCGGCTCCACCTGGCCTGTGGTTGCGGAGAGACGCACGGTGGCGCCCGACACGGGACTGTCGTCTGCGTCTGTCACGAAAACGCGGACCTGTGCCTGGTCCCCAGGCGCCAGCACATCCGGCGAAACCGTGACGACTATTTTGGCTGCTTTGGCGCTGGCTTTGTCGCCGCTGTCTTCCAGGGGCGACTTGCGCGAGCAGAAGACAAGCGACGCTGCCAGAAACAGCAGCCCAGCGGTTGTGATCTTCCTGATCGTCATCCCCGTCTTTCCAGGTGCTTAACGCAACAGCGTGATTTTTCTGCAAATCTGCGTTCTTCCCTGACGCAGAACTACCGTGTAGACTCCGCTCGCCAGCTGTTGTCCGCTTTCGTCGCGGCCGTCCCACTGCAGACGGTGACTTCCCGCGCTCAGCCTGCCGCGGTAGAGCTGCGTCACCAGCCTGCCGCGAACGTCGTACACGCTGACGGTGGCTTCCTGCCCCGCCTGGTCCTCCGGCACGTCCAGCGAAACGAACAGGCTCGGGTTAGCTGGATTGGGAAACGTGCTTAACTCCAGAGACTTTGGCGTCTGGCTGCTCCGCACCTCCACTGCCTGACTGACGTGCCTGGTGCCGTCGAGATCGACCTGGACCAGCCGGTAACTGCCGGTGCGGGTGGCAGGGTAGGCGTAGTGGTGTTCGCGCGCTGTAGTACCGTTGCCCGGCACGAACCCGAGCGTTTGCCAGGTTGCGCCGTTTTCCGAGAACTGGACCAGAAAGCCAAAATTGTCGGTCTCGGAGGCTGTAGTCCAGAGTAGTTTCCCGTCCGACCAGACGAGAGACACCAGCTCAACGGGCACGCGCTGGTCGTCTGGGTCATGTTCAAAGGCACCCATGTCCGGCGCCTCCCCCAGGTACTCCACGTCGCCGGGGTTGAGGGGATTACCGGTGTCGATGCAGGGGCTTTGGGCCGAGAGCGTCAGGTCTGTGCTGTCGGGCCACAGGAACTTCGGATCCTCGGAGATGTTCTGCCACAGGTCGCACGAATCGCTCCTGATGTTCACGGTCACGTTGACCCCGAGCGTGGTCATGTCGCCGTCGTAGTTGCTCGTGGCGTTGTTCCACACGTCGTTGTAGGAGACGGAGACGTTCACCGGTGTGTACACACCGACGCCGACGTCGTTGTTGACCACGATGTTGGACGAGACGACACAGCTGCTCGTACTGACCACGATCCCGGTGAGATTGCCGACGATCGAGTTGTTTGCGATCACGGCGGAGTCTGCCTTGTCCACCTGGATGGCCACGTCCCCGTTGTCGCGGAACACACAGCGCCGGATGTGAGGCACACCGGTGCCGGACACAGTCAGAGTGGGCTGGAGGTCGCCGAGGGAGTTAGCCGTGAACGTACACTGCGTAACCCAGGGCGAAGCATCCTGGATGCGCAGAGCTGAGTTGGTGTTCCCTGTGAAGGTGTTGCCCTCAATGTTGGGAGTGGCGCCAGTCTTGCAGTCCATGCCCGTGATGTTGTTGGTAAACGTGCTACCCATCACGTCGAGCGAGCATGCCACGGCGACCACGCCAGTCAGGGCGTCTCGAATCTCGACGGAGATGAGCAGCGAAGGAGGAAAGGCGCTGTCGAAGTACAGAGAGCCCCAGTAGCCAGCCTGGGCCAGCGCGCCTTTGAACACGACGGGGAGCGAGTCCGTCCCGATCGCAATCAGGGTTCCGTACACCTTCAGGTTGCAGTTCTGCGAAAACTCCACGACTACGCCCGAGTCGATCCAGAGACTGTCGCCCGCCGGCACCGTGACGTCTCCGACGACCTGGTACGGTGAACCCAAGGGAGTCCAGTTGCCGCTCACCGTGCCCTGCACGATTGTGCCGGCCTGCAGTTGGGCTAGGGGCCAGCAAAGCAGCGCGACCGCTACCACTGCCAGAATTCGGTTTTCCCTCCGGAAGATTGAAGTGTGCATACGGGCCTCCTTTTGTTCATCCCTACGACATCAGCACCACCACACCGTAGAACAGGAAAAACGCCCCGACAATCAGCAGAAAGCCTCCAAACGGTCGCCGGTGTGCAAGGGCAAAGTGATCGGTGGCGACCACGCGGTTGCCGAGTTCGCTCAGACGAACCACAGTGTGAGGGTGCGTCAGGAGGAGCGCCCCGACGGTAACGGCCACAATTCCTGCGACTAACAAGACAGCCTCAAGCATACTCAGCCTCCTTCTACTGCAATCGGTTCTGTACCGGGAATCTTGAACGTGCTGCGTCTACTACGTTCGATTCGGGAAGCAAAGCCAAAACTGGCGCGAGGCGCGTTCGCCCGGGGATCAAGTCCCCGGGCTAGCAAGAAGATCCACCTGCTGGAGCAGGCTCTCCTCACGCAAAGATCAGCAGTCTCCCACCGTGGGGAGCATGTGTCCCTGAAAGGTCAACCGCATTTTGACGTAGCAGAACTAAGTCTACTACGTCACATTCGCGAAACAAAGGCGAAAGCAGCGCGTGGTTTCTCCGCCCGGAGATCAAATCCCCGGGCTACCAAAAGAAGCCGCCTGCTAAAGCAGGCTTGTTTCAGGCGAGGCTAAGCAA
>JAADFT010000200.1 GCA_013152765.1 Calditrichota bacterium
GTGTATTGTATTCGAATCGTAGAACTTACGAGGTTTTTCGGAAGCTTTTCGCGAAGTACAACCCCCGAGGTCTGTGGATACACGATCTTGAAATTGCGAGCATCGGTATTGCGCATGGGATTACCACCGTAGCCACGTACAACGTGACCGATTTCGAGCGGCTTTCGGAGATCAGAGTTCTAGCAGTTTGAGTTCTCTGGGAATGAACGAAGACCCGTAGCCGGGGTGCCGCAATCGTGCCCCCAAAGCACAATGGGCGATGGGTCCCGCTGGTCGGTAGTTTCTACAGGTTTGGGAAGTGGACAGGAAGATGAACTGAGTCGTTGTTTTTAGTGACTTTGGATTTGCTACTGAGGGCTTCATGGTATGAAAAAAGCGAAGGTTCTCATTGTCGTTGCGTTGAATCTGGGTCTCATCAGTCCGGCTTTCGCCGTGAACAAAGTCGCAACCACCGCCGCCCAGTTTCTCAAGATTGGCGTGGGCGCTCGCCCGTTGGGGATGGGTGGCGCGTTTGTGGCGGTGGCCAACGACGTGACCGCGCTCTACTGGAATCCGGGTGGCATCTCGCGGCTGGACAGGAACGAGGTGATCCTGCTGCACACCCAGTGGATTGCCGATGTGTCGTTCGACTACGCCGCGTTGACGATCAATTTGGGCAACTTCGGGACGTTAGGAGCCAGTCTCACAGCCCTCAACATGGGCGAGATGAAAGTGAGAACCGAGCGGAAACCCGAAGGGACGGGTGAGTACTTCGACGCCGGCGATTTTGCCGCGGCGGTCTCTTACGGGCGAAGCCTCACGGATCGTTTTTCGATCGGTTTCAACTTCAAGTACATCCACCAGGGCATCTGGCGGATGCAGGCCTCGGGTTTCGCGTTTGATGTCGGGACCCTTTTCACCACGCAATTCCACGGGATGACCATCGGCATGAGTATCTCCAATTTTGGCACGAACATGCGGATGGAAGGCCAGAACACGCGTCGGTACTTCGACATCAACCCGGAGGCCTACGGTAGCAACGACCGCATCCCTGGCCATCTGCAGACGGACTCCTGGCCTCTGCCGCTGCTGTTCCGCGTCGGCGTGGCGATGGATGTCGTCCGCACTTCGGCGAACCGCCTGACCCTCGCTGCGGATGCGATCCACCCGAATGACAACGTAGAGCGAATGAACGTTGGCGCCGAGTACACCTGGAATGGGCTGGTTTCTCTGCGCGCCGGTTACCGTTCGCTGTTCGACCCCCAGAGCGAGCAAGGCCTGACGGTCGGCGGTGGCCTGCGCTACTCGGTCGGCACGTTTGCCCTGCGTCTGGATTACGCTTACGCCAATTTCGGTCGCTTGCAGAACGCGCAGCGGTTCTCCGTGGCGGTTGAATTCTGACGGGCTTGCAGAGTGTGAGTTTCTCCGGCCATGGCTGCTGGGGTTTGCCAAACGGTCGGGCGCGCCCGGCCGGGGTTGATTTGGGATGCCAACTGCGTAACGAAGTGCAAATCGTCCGGCGGCCACGTGCTGCAAGGGTTTCTCTGCAAATCCTCGTGTACCCGTGGTTGTCGAGGTGTGAAGATTGAGAGTTGAAAAAGCCGGGCTTGCTTCTGGGTTGAATGGCCCGGCGATGCAACCCAAAACTCAGTTTGACAGACGTGCGGCGGTCCTTTAGCCCACCTTGAGCAGGGGACAATCGGAACCGTTGAGGGAATCTTTGGATCACCGCCCTTCCACAAGTTTCTCCCCTTTCCCGTTTCCAGCGGCATTTTGCGGAATGAACAACGTTGTGCCTTCCACAGGTTCTCCCTTTTGTCTGGTTGGATGTGGCTCGTTCTGTGTACCCCGCGCGTGCTCGCGCGAATCGGGCTTTTCCTGGTTAGAAATGTGAGGAGGAGTGCACCATGAGACGAGTGGCCCTTCTGGCCGGCGTCTGCCTGGCATTGCTGCCCTGGGGCCTCTTGGCAGGGACCACTGGCAAGATCGTGGGTAAAGTGCAGGACGCGAAGACCGGCGATCCCCTGCCTGGCGTCAACATCATCATCGAGGGCACGTCCCTCGGTGCGGCCACGGATGCCAACGGCGAGTACGTTATTCTGAATGTGCCGCCGGGCACGTACAACCTTGTGGCGTCAATGATTGGCTACACGCGTGAGCGCAAAATCGGGGTTGTGGTGCGTGTGGACCTCACGACGCAGGTTAACTTCCGGCTTGAGGAGACCGTGGTCGAGCTGGGCAGGACGGTCGAAGTCGTGGCGGAGCGCCCCCTCATCCAGCCGGACATCACCTCCAGTCGGGCCATCCTCAGCAGTGAGCAGATCGAAGCGATGCCTGTGGAGAACTTCCATCAGGTGCTGTCGCTTCAGGCGGGCGTGGTTGAAGGTGCGGCTGGCGAGCTGCACATCCGCGGCGGGCGCGCTGGCGAAATCGTCTACATGATCGACGGCATCAGCGTGACGGATCCCTTCAGTTCCGGGCTGGCGATTTCGGTGGAGAACAACGCGATCCAGGAGCTGGAAGTCGTGAGCGGTACGTTCAACGCCGAGTACGGTCAGGCCATGTCGGGTGTGGTGAACATCGTCACAAAGGAAGGGTCGGACAAATTTCGTGGCGAAGCTACCTTCTACTTTGGGGACTGGCTGAGTTCGCACAAGAACATTTTCTACCACATCGAGGATGTGAATCCGCTTGCGGTTCAGGATCTGCAAACGAGTTTGAGCGGCCCGCTGGGGCTGGGGAAAGCTACGTTTCTGTTCACGGGGCGCTACCTGAACAGCGAAGGCTGGCTGTGGGGTGTGAGACGCTACTCGCCGCAGGATTCCAACGATTTCAGCAAC
Organism: Calditrichota bacterium; assembly: GCA_013152765.1. GTDB lineage: Bacteria > Zhuqueibacterota > Zhuqueibacteria > Oleimicrobiales > Geothermoviventaceae > Geothermovivens. Next base: position 2,820 of record JAADFT010000200.1, read on the forward strand.
CCGGATCCAGCCAAGTGGCACATCGAAGAAACCGGCGACGGCAAGCCTGTGCCGATGAACCCCTACCGGAAATACAGCGGCCATCTGAAGCTGGCCCAGCCGATTACGCCAAACATCAAACTGACGCTGTCTCTGCTGGCGGATGACATCTGGTGGAAAAACTACGCGCACAAGTTCAAACTGAACCCCGACGGGGTGCCGAACCACTACAAACGCGGGTACACGGGCATCCTGACCTGGACGCACCAGTTGAGCCCGCGCACGTTCTACACACTCAAGTACTCGCACTTTTACAGCAAGCACAAAGCGTACGTTTACGAGGATCCGTACGATCCACGTTACGTCAGTCCGTTGCGCTTCAACGCCAGTTCGGGCTACCGGTTCTACGCCGGTGGGGTAAGCATGGGCCACAGCTACCGTTCTACGCAAACGCACATCTTCAAGTTTGACATCACGAGCCAGGTGAACAAGACGCACGAGGTGAAGACTGGCCTCGAGTACCGCTGGAACAAGCTGTGGATGGAGGCCTTCACGATCCTGGTGGACGAGCGTTCCAACTGGAAACCGCTTGTGCCTTACCCCTGGGTACCCGGGTTCGAAAGCTCACCGAACTACGACACTTACGTGCACCATCCGCAGGAACTGGCCTGGTACATCCAGGACAAGATCGAACTCAAAGACATGATCGTCAACATCGGGGTTCGCTACGAGCGCTTCTGGCCGGATGGCAAGATCCTGGCTGATCCGCGCGACCCCGACGTTTACAATCCAATCCGTCCGGTGCACAAGTACAAAAACTGGGATCCGTCGCTGCCCAAAGACCAGCTCATCCCGTACACCCTCGAAGAGCGGAAACAATTCTGGTACAAACCCGCTACTCCCAAAGACCAGATCAGTCCGCGGATCGGGGTGGCGTACCCGATTACCGAGCGGGGCGTGATCCATTTTTCGTACGGTCACTTTCTCGAGATCCCCGAGTACGCCTACTTGTACACCAACCCGGACTTCGAAGTGGGAATGGGACTCAGCACCACAATCGGCAACGCGAATCTGGAGCCGCAGCGCACTGTGAGCTACGAGTTCGGCCTGCAACAGCAGTTGACCGACAACATGGCAATCGACGTAACGGCGTTCTACAAGGACGTGCGTAACCTGCTCGGCACCGAGATCCACGAGACGTACATTGCGGGGAATCGCTACGCGCTGTACATCAACCGCGACTACGGCAACATCCGCGGCATCACGTTTTCTTTGAAGAAGCGCCACTCGAACTGGGTGTCCGCCAACATCGATTACACGTACGGTGTGGCAGAGGGCAACGCGTCGGATCCAGCTTCGGCTTTTTACGACGCCGCGAACGGACTGGAGCCGGAAAAACAGCTGGTCCCGCTCAACTGGGATCAGACGCACACGTTGAACGGCGTGATCACGGTTGGCAGCCTGAGCAAATGGTCCGTCAGCCTGGTGGGACGTTACGGCAGCGGACTGCCCTACACACCTGAGTACCGTGGATTTCGCGTTTCTTTCGAGAACAGCGAGCGGAAACCGCCACGTTTTACGCTGGATCTGCGCATGCACCGTCTTTTCCGCTTCGGTCGGTTTCGGACGGCGGTGTACCTGAACATCTACAACCTGCTGGACCGTCTGAACGAGGACTACGTCTACAACGACACGGGTCGGGCTGGCTACTCGTTGATTCCGACCTACACCGGCGAGGTTTACGGTCCCAACACGCTCGAAGAATATCTGGTTCGTCCCGACTTCTACTCGGAGCCCCGCCAGATCAAGGTGGGCTTTGAAGTCGGTTTCTAACAGCTTTGAACTTCTTGGGTCGAAGCACGGGACGCTTGACCAAACGGAGGTCGTAAGGTGAGGCTGCAACGGCTTGTGACTTTTGCTGCGATCTTGGCGCTTGGCGTTGGCACCAGTGGAAATGTTTGGGCCGCTGGGCCCTCAAAGGGGAAAGCTGACCGTCTCCGCAAAGCGGCCGGACCGGAAGATCGCAAAAAAGGCATTCACGACGGCAACAAGATTCTGACGCTTTTTTACAACGACGGTGGCATTGGCGACTGGACGTTGGGAAGCCGAATCGAGTCAGGCATTTACCCGAAGGGCTCTGGACACAGCTACTTTGCTGAATTTACTCCGGTGGTCGGGGCGGAAGTGCGTGACAAATGGGGCCAGATCCGCCACATCTACAGCGACGGGATTGTCAGCCGCCGGGGTGCGGACATTAATCCGCGTACCAATTTGCGCTGGGGATTCTGGCCTGAACCGGGCTACGCCAATCCGGATCAGGACCAAATCGCCATGAGCGACAAACCCTCCACCTGGCCGTCACACTGGCCGGACAAAGATCGTTCCTGGGACGGTTTCTGGAACG
>JAADFT010000201.1 GCA_013152765.1 Calditrichota bacterium
GCTCCAAGGTGGTCGTGATCCCGGATCACTACATTTTCACCAAAGATGTGCACGCCATGCGCAACCTGCGGGACCTGCGCAGGATGGCTGAAGAACAGGATCTGCTCTATTTCTACGACGCCTTCACGCCGCGCTACGCGGGCGTTTGCCACGTAGCACTGCCGGACAAAGGCCATGTGCGACCGGGTTCGCTGATACTCGGCACCGATTCGCACACCTGTACGGCGGGCGCGTTCGGAGCGTTCGCCAGCGGCATTGGCAACACGGACGCCGCCTTTGTGATGGGCACTGGCAAGCTGTGGTTGCGTGTGCCCGAGACGATTCGTGTGAACCTCCGGAACCAGCTGTCGCCGGGCGTGATGGCAAAGGATGTGATCCTGAAGGTCATTCGTGAGCTGGGCGGCGACGGCGCCACGTACTGTGCTTTAGAGTTCGCTGGCGAAGGCGTGCACTCGCTGTCGGTGGACGAGCGCATGACGTTGTGCAACATGGCAGTGGAGGCCGGTGCCAAGAACGGCATCATGCCAGTGGACGACGTGACGCGCGCGTACCTGAACCAGCGTGGTGTGGACGACACCGACGCGGTGGAGAGCGACCCGGACGCGGTGTTCGCGCAGGTTCTGGATGTTGACCTGGCCGAGCTTCCGCCTTACGTGGCTCTGCCGCATTCGCCGGCCAACGGCGTTCCGATCGGCGAGTGCGAAGGGACCCGGCTCACCCGCGCGTACATTGGTTCCTGCACCGGGGGCAAGCTGGCGGATTTTGTCGTTGCAGCGCGTGTGCTCCAGGGGCAAAAGGTAAGCGTAGAGACCTACGCGGTTCCGGCTACGGTGGACATTGCCCAGGATTTGCACACAGTGCGGGTCGGTGGACAAACGATCGCGGAGATCCTGAAGGACGCCGGTGTAAAAGTCGGGGAGCCGTCGTGCGCGGCCTGTCTGGGCGGTCCGCCGGACACGTTCGGTCGCCTCAACGGACCGGAAGTCGCGATTTCCACCACGAATCGCAACTTTCCCGGCCGGATGGGATCGAAAGAAGCGGAGATCTACCTCGCCTCGCCGGCCACTGTGGCGGCGTCGGCTATAGCGGGGCACATCGTGGATCCCCGCAAGTTTGTTGACGAGTCGGCCTGGCGCGACCTGGCTGCGTGGGTCAACCCGGCGCTGGCGGACTGAAGCACCGCGAGGCGAGCAAAAGGGGCTGTCCTCACGCGAGATCGCCTGGTGGCCCGTCGTGAGGAAGGGCAGTGTTCCGCACAGGCAGGAAGGCGGGATTCCGCTCGCCGCGAGTGTGGCTGAAGAGAGTGTTCCTTCAGCGGACGTTACGACGGATCCGCTGGCGAGCGGTGCGGTGATCTGAAGCGAATTTCACAGCGACAGGGCGGCGAAACCTGGCCGGCTTTGCGCTGACTGCTGAACAGGAAAATCGGGACAGACGAAGATGGCAAATCAGATCGAAGGCCTGGCGTTCGTACTTGGTGACAACGTGGATACGGATCAAATCATTCCGGCACAGTACCTGGTGTACAGTCTGGACGACCCGGAGGAGAGCAAGAACTACGGTCGCTACGCGCTCAGCGGTCTCCCGCCGGAATGGGGGCGTTTTGTCGAGGAGGGTCAGGACAAAAGCAAGTACGCGGTGATTGTTGCCGGGCGCAATTTCGGCTGCGGGTCGTCGCGCGAGCACGCGCCTGCGGCCTTGCAGATTGCCGGCGTCAAGGCGGTCGTGGCGCAGAGCTACGCCAGGATTTTCTACCGCAACGCCGTGGACGGAGGCTTTCTGGTGCCGTTGGAGACCGACGAGCCGCTGCACGAAATCGTCAAAACGGGCGACAAAGTGGTGATCGATCTGGACGACGCCACGCTGACGCACGTTCCGACGCAAAAGGTCTACTCGCTGAAACCGATTGGCGACGTGGAAGCCATCGTTCGCAGCGGCGGCATCTTTGAGTACGCCCGTAAGATGGGCATGATTCCTTCCGCAGAAGAAGCGTAGGCAAACGAAGGCAGAGATCCAAAAGTGAGCACGGAACAGACTTCGCAGAAGAACAGCGCACGGATTCTTCTTTTACCCGGCGACGGGATTGGGCCGGAGGTTGTGGCGGCTGCCCAACGCGTGATGCAGGCCGCCGTGGACGGGTCGGATCGAACGCTCGAATTCGAAGAGGGACTGATTGGCGGTGTGGCGCTGGACAAGACCGGCGATCCGCTGCCGGATGAAGTAGTGGAGCGGTTTGACCACGTGGACGCTGTGTTGCTGGGCGCGGTCGGCGACCCCAAATGGGACACGGCACCGGCGGAGAAGCGACCGGAGAAGGGGCTGCTCAAACTGCGCGCCAGCCTGAACGCCTGGGCGAATCTTCGTCCCATCAAAGTCCACAAGCCTTTGATTTCCGCTTCGACGCTGAAACCTGAGGTGGTTGAGGGCGTTGATATTTTGGTCGTTCGTGAGCTGACCTCGGGGATTTACTTCGGCCAGCCGAAAACACGCTCCGGTCAGCCACCTCAGCGGGAGGCTGTGGACACGATGCGCTACCGCGAGGAAGAGGTCAAGCGCATCGCCAGGATCGCTTTCGAAGCAGCCCAAGATCGCCGCAAAGAGGTTGTTTCCGTCGACAAAGCCAACGTGTTGGTGACGTCGCAACTGTGGCGCGAGGTGGTGACCGAAGTGGCGCAGGATTACCCGGACGTGACCCTGCGGCACCTGCTGGTCGACAACGCCGCGATGCAGCTCGTGCGCGACCCGCGCCAGTTCGATGTGTTGCTCACCACCAACATGTTCGGTGACATTTTGAGCGACGAAGCGGCGATGCTGACCGGCTCCATCGGTATGTTGCCCTCCGCGTCCATCGGGGGCAGGGTGGGCCTCTACGAGCCCGTGCATGGTTCCGCCCCCGATCTCGCCGGCAAGAATGTGGCCAACCCCCTCGGTACAGTCCTGAGTGCAGCCATGTTGTTTCGTTTTACCCTGGGCTGGTCGGACCTCGCCAGGGCCATCGAACTGGCCGTCGAAGACGTGTTGAATCTCGGGTATCACACGGCCGATCTTCCGGGCGCCCCGGACCGCGAAGTGGGCACGCGGGAGATGACCGACGCCGTGATCGATCACCTCGAGAGACGGCTGGCAATGACCTAAACACAGGAGGACCGACCGTGTACCCAGAAAACGGCAAAGTCTGGTTGGATGGCAAGCTCATCGACTGGAAAGATGCGACCATTCACCTGGCCTCGCATGTGGTGCACTACGGGACGGGCGTGTTTGAGGGGATTCGGGCGTACGAGACGATTGACGGTCCCCAGGTGTTTCGCCTGCCGGAGCACATCCGGCGGTTTCGGCTTTCGGCGCACGCTTACCAGATGGAGCTTCCGTACACGGAAGAGGAGATTGCCGAGGCTTGCCTGGAGACAATCCGGGCGAACAAGTTCAACGCATGCTACATTCGGCCGATTGCTTTTCGCGGCTACGGGCCTTTGGGTGTGCACCCCGGCAAGTGCCCGGTGCATGTGGCCATCCTGACGTGGGAATGGGGCGCTTACCTCGGCGAGGAGGCGCTGACGAAGGGCGTGCGCGTGACCATCACGGGGTGGCGCAAGTTTCACCACAGCATGATGCCCACCACGGCCAAAGCATGCGGACAGTACCTGAACTCCGTTCTGGGTGTGCAGGAAGCTCGCGAAAAGGGCTACACCGAGGCCATTTTCCTGGACGCGCACGGTAACGTTTCAGAGGGCTCGGGCGAAAACATTTTCGTCGTGAATGGCGAGCACATCATGACGAACGGCAGCGAATCCAGCATTTTGCTCGGCATCACGCGGGATTCGGTGATTCAAATCGCCCGTGACCTGGGCTACACGGTAGAGACTCGGTTGATTGCACGTGGCGACCTGTACGCTGCGGACGAGGTGTTCTTCACGGGCACAGCCGCCGAAATTACGCCGATCCGAGAGATCGACGGAAGGATCATCGGCAGGGGTGAGGCTGGTCCGGTGACGAAGAAGCTCCAGGAAGTGTTTTTTGACGTGGTAAAAGGCAAACGGCCCGAGTACCGGCACTGGTTGACACCCGTCAACCCGTAAGGGCTGCTCGACGGACAGAACAGATTTTTCGCGGAACGGCACGGAGGAAGTCAATGCCACTGCAGGGAAAGAGGTTGGCCATCATTGGCGCGGGCAAGATGGGGCAGGCGCTGCTGGGCGGGCTGGTGTCCGCACAGTTGCTGCCTCCTGAAGCCATCGTCGTGACGGATGTACGTCCCGAGGCGAGGCAGGAGGCAAAGCGCAAGTGGGGAGTGGCTGCCAGCGCCGACAACAGCAACGCCGTGGAACGCAGCGACGTGGTGATGCTCTGTGTGAAGCCCCAGACCAGCGGCAAGGTTCTGGCGGAACTTGCGCCCAGCATCCGGCGGGATCACCTGGTGGTAAGCATCATGGCGGGGATCCCGACGGACCTGATCGTTGAACATCTCGGCCAGCCAATTGCAGTGGTCCGTGCCATGCCGAACATCGCCGCGCTTGTGGGCGAGGCGGTTACGGCAATCGCCGGTGGTCGCTACGCCAGCCGGGAGGATTTGCGGGTGGCGCAGGCGATCTTCGGCGCCGTCGGCAAGGTGGAGGTTGTGGACGAGCCGCTAATGGACGCGGTGACGGGGCTGAGCGGCAGCGGTCCCGCCTTTGTGTACACCATCATCGAGGCCCTCACCGAAGGTGGCGTCATGATGGGGCTTTCGCGGGAGATCTCAGCCAGATTGGCTGCTCAGACCGTTCTTGGTGCGGCCAAAATGGTACGGGAGACCCGTTTGCACCCGGCCATTTTGCGCGACCAGGTAACCACACCGGCGGGTACAGCGATCGCTGGCGTGTACTCGCTGGAGTCCGACGGACTTCGACCCATGCTCATCAACGCAGTGCGTCAGGCGACTCGCCGATCGGGTGAGCTGAGCCAGATGCTCCAGAGTCAGGTGGAGAATGGCAAGCGCTCGGAGGAAGCTGCCTGAGCATTTCGTTTGACCCAAGTGTCCCTTGTTCCCCAGCGAACCCCGGTGGCTCTCCGTGGCCCCGGGGTTTCTATTTGGGGTGGTTTTGTGAACTTCAGTGGCTGAGGTGGCCGTTTTCACGGGCTCTGCGAGCCCGTAGTAAAATCGGGAGATTTTGCGCTCCAGACGGTTTTGGCGCCCAATGGCTGTAGCCGTTGCGTCCGGTGATG
>JAADFT010000202.1 GCA_013152765.1 Calditrichota bacterium
GCACGGACGACTGGCCTAGCATCACCGCCGGAAAAAAGTGAGGTGTTGCACCTGGCGCCTGCGAGCGGGCAGCGCCGGTCAAGACCTGCTACGTGAAAGTTGTCTGAGGAAACCGAAACAGGCGGCTGACCTCTCCGCCCGGCGTCAAATGGCGGCACAGTTCACAGAGCGCGCCAGCCCAAAAAAAACAGCGTTCTGGCGTGGCAGAACTGAACGAGGGAAAACAGCGGTGAGTATTTTCGGGGGCCGCTTTGCACGGAAAAAACAACGCTGCCCGACAAGGCGAACGGTCCCTGCCGGGCAGCGCTGCTGATTGGCAAAACGGGTACGAAAGCCGCGCGGTTGCTTTGGACGGCGACCGTGCGGCTATTTCTCTGTGAGCAGCTTCGCCGTCAGCGTTGTCACCGACTCCATTGGCATGGTCATGTTCTGCTGGCCCGCGATGGCGATGGTGGCTTCGAGCTCGAACTTCGCCTCATTCTTGACCAGCCGACCGTGCGTCGTGTCGAACCAGTAGTCGCCGGTCAGACGACCGTCCCCTTCGAAAGACATTTGCCCCGCCATGGGGTTCTGGCCCGAACCTTCCATCGACATTTCACCCTCGCCGTGGACCTTCAGGCAGGGGATCTTGCCAACAACCTCTTTTGCAACTGCCTGCTCGTTGCTTGAAACAACCACCTGAATGTCAAGGCCGCTTTGCGTCGTAGTGGTTGTGTCCTTGATGACCCACTTCTCGCCAATCTGCACCGGGCGCCCCGGCACGCGCGCCAGCACTCTGCTGAAGTTCTGCGACATGTTCATCTTCGTCCCCTGGCCAATCTGGTACTCGAAATTCTCGGCGCCAGAAATCGTTTTCAGTACCTTGCCCGTGGGGCTCAGGAGGAACACCGCCTCTTTGCCGGTCAGACTCTTGAGATCTGGGTTCATGCTGCCCATCGGCGATTGAATCTGGGCCGAGACCGAATCCAGGCGGAAAACCACCTCGGCGCTGCCGTCGGGATTCACCTTCTTGGGCTCGAGCGTGAACCGAATGTACGAGTCGCTTCGTTATGCTCTGGCCCATCATCTCCATGTTTTGCTCGGTGTGGCTCTTCATTTCGTAGCGCAGCGGTTTACCAACTTCCCACTTGTACACGAGTCCAACTTCCGCTTTGGGGGCCGGCTTCTTGACGTGTGCGCAAGAGCTGAGCAGCGCTGCACTTACAACGAGCCCCACCACGATGCCTGCGTAGCGTGAATTTCTCCGGATTGAGCTCATGGCATGCCTCCTTTCTCGGACGTCTTCGTTTGTTTCCCCCTGACCAGCCTCGCCGGACGCTGTCTTTGAACCTGCGCCGATTTCGTGAAAACTGGGTCGCTCGGAGCTGTTCGCCAGCTCCCAGACGACGAGGTAGGCCAGGCGGCTGATCTTCTGCATTTTCTCCGGGATGATCTTGTCCACGTCGTCGGTGGGCTTGTGCAGGTCCGGGTGCTCGAGCGTGTTGAAGAACAGAACGGGGACGTGTTTGCGGTAGAACGAGTAGTGGTCGCTCTGGCGGAAGAATTTTTCGGCTTCTGTGGTCACTTCGAGGCCAACGTGAGTGTTGGCTTCTTCTACCAGGCCGAAAAGCTCGGGGCTCACATTCTTGCCCGCCACGCTGACCTGATTCGAGTCGTTCCGGGAAATCATGTCCAGGTTGATCATGGCGACGGTGCTGTCCAGCGGGAAAAGGGGATTGTGGACGTAGTAGCGGGAGCCGAACAGCCCCTTCTCTTCGCCTGCGAAGCAGATGAACAGGAGCGACCGTTTCGGACGAGCCGGATTCAGTGCGAAAGCCTGGGCGATTTCCAGCACGCCGGAGGTCCCAGAAGCGTTGTCGTCAGCGCCGTTGTAGATGACGGTGTCGTTTGCTGCACCAATGTGGTCGTAGTGAGCACCCACGATCACCACCTGGTCCTTTTGCTTGGGGTCACTTCCCGGAAGGTAAGCGACAACGTTTTTCACCAGCTCGGTGTCCCCTTCCACCGTCACCTGAAGCTCCGCGGTAACCGGGAGTGGGAACGAGTGGGGCACGAGTGTGGAGTCGATTTCCCGCTGCAGAGCTGCGAGGTTCGCTCCTGCGCTTTCAAGGAGCCGCTCGCCCACGCGTTTCGAAACGTGCACCCCGATGAGGGCTTCGCTTTTCTCCTCGACGAGGCGCAGGGGAGTCTTCATGCCCGGCAGTTTACGACGCATCAGCGACGGCCAAACGTTTGGTGGCCGCCGGGCGATGTGGTTCAGCGGGTCCGTCACCAGAATCATGCCGACGGCCCCGTGGTCCAGCGCGGTGAGCATCTTGATCAGGTTCTTGCTGTGCTCCGTGGCTTTGGGTCCCAGGAACACGTCCGTGGAGTCGCGCTCGCGGGGTTCGTGCGTGAACATCAACACGATCTTGCCGTGCACGTCGATGCCTGCGTAGTCGTCGTAGTTGAACTCGGGTGCCGAAATGCCGTAGCCAACGAAGACTACGGGTGCGCGGACAGTTCCGGAAGCGGAAAGCTGGAGGGGAACAAAATCCTGCTTGATCCGGCAGTGAAGCACTGTGTCGGGCAGTTCGAACGTCACCGCGTTGGGGCTGCTGAGGCGCGTGCGGACGACCGGGAAAAGCTGGTAGAAGCTGTTCAGGCCGGGCGCTGGCTGAAGCCCGTCGTGGCTGAACTGCGACGAGATGTACGCTGCTGCTTTCTCAAGCTCCGGGCTGGGGGTGTTCCGGCCGCGCATGCTGTCGTCGGCAAGCACTGCGACGTGGTGGTACAGCTCCCGGGCTGTGATGCTCTGAAAGCCGGTTTGCCAGGGTGTCGACTGGGCCGGTAGCTGGGCTGGCAGCGCCCCCAGCAGAACAGCGAACAACGCGGCGCGGGCGACCTGCCAGGCCGGCGCAGGGTCACGAAAGTTCACTTCAACCTCCAGGGTTCGCGTAGGCCGAAGGGGGCAGACGAAGCTGCGCACTTCTGGCTTCGAAAAGAAACATTCCCTTTTGCGCGAAATGCACTCTGCGATGGCTTACGAAGGCGGGCGTGCAAAAGTTGCGGTGAACAGCAAAAGGGAAGGGTCGTGGGATTTGGACTGTGCGCCGTGCACAAGAAACCTGACAGCCCCCGTCGGGTCGCTCGAATGGAGTCGGTGAGATCCCCCAGATTGGTGGCAGTCTTAACGGCCGATTTTCACTTCGCCGGTGACGTCAAACGGCAAAACGGCCTGCTTGAGGAAAGGCAGCGAGGAGCCAAGATCGATTTTGCCGCGCAGGCGGTACTGCCGCTGGGCTCCTCCGGTGATCAGGTCGCGAATGCTGCGGCCCAGCTGGAGGAAATTCAGGTGCACCGGCAACTCCACAACGGCTTCGCCCTTGGGCGTCAGTTGCACAGGTTCGGTGAACTCCCCGCTCACGAGCGGGTGCTGGTCGATTTGCAGGTCATACGACAACCGGTTGAGCAAGAAAGCCACGGCGTTCGGGTTCGTCACGGCCAGCTTCGCGGCCAGATCGGCGCTGGTGAGCGACAAACCGCGCAGGGCCAGACCTTTGAGCCGTACCTTCGGTACCTTCAGCACAGGGAGCTTGCCCGATTTGGTCACCGGAATTCGCACGTTGCCGAGCACCGGCACTTTCACGACGAACCCTGCCGACAGCGTGTAGTCGGTGGTGTCCTGCTCGGCAAGGCTTTTCAGCACCTTGTAAAGGTCGGCGAACTGAATCGTGAGGGGAAGCGACACGCTCCCCTGGCCCTTTGCCGGTACCGAGAGCTCCTCCTGGTGTTTCCCCTGGAGGAAGTCGCGGTCGGCAATTTTCAGATCGTAGTCAAAGCCCGCCAGAGTCACCCCCACCGGATTCGGATTGTCGATCGCGAAGGTAAAAACCAGGTCCGCGCCGGAAAAACTGAGAGAAGCAAGCTTCGTGTCGACCACGCGGACCTCGGGTTTCTTCACCGCGGCGCTTTTGAACAGCGTTTGCAGGCCGGCGCAGCCAACCAGCAACACGACAACGACCGCGAGCGCTCCAAGAAGCACTGCTTGCTTGACACCCATCTGGTCCTCCAAATCGGTTTCCCCGCGGCCAGCCGCAGGGAGTTGCCTCAGATTGCGAAGCAGGAAAGCAGAACGAACCTGCGAGCAGCACCCTTCAGGCCCGCCCAGTGCCCGTTGGATTCAGTAACGGAAACTTCTGTGCAGGGTTCCTGCGAAGACAAAATGAAAGCGGGACTGCACTCCACCGGAGCACAGCCCCGCGTTTTCTCGAATTAGCGGTTGGCGAAACGACGGATTTTCCCCGCCTCCTGCAACTGAATCTGGATGCCCGTGAGCTGATCGCCGGGTTTGATGGTGATCAGGTCGTCCCACTGGCCGTTGCCGTTCTTGTCCCACCAGCCGTAGCCTTCGCCGTTTTGAATCTGTCCGTCGCCGTTGAGGTCGTCGAATGCCTCAACGTACACCTGAATCTGGTTCTGCAGGTTCAGGTGGAAGGTAAACTGGCCGGTGTTCGGGTCAACGGGCGTGTAGGCGTACACGTGGATCTGGTCGGTTTGCGAGTCGTCCAGAATCGCGACGGCGTTCTGGGAGAGCTGGTGTCCCGGCCAGGTCACGGTGCCGGAAATCACGGTGTTGCCCACCGCCTGCTGGATGCTGCGCAGGAACAGCGACAAGAAGTTGTGCCAGTTGGTTTCTTTGAAAGCCAGTTTGACGTAGTTGGACGAGTCGAAATCGGCTTTCTTGCTGGGGAAGTGGATGGTCAAGCCTCCTCGAGGCACCCCGGCAGCGTTGGTTTTCGTGAACTTGACTGTGCTGTTCACGGCGTCGATGACCTGCTGAGCGGCGTCTTTGATCAAATTGATGTCCTTGAGGTGTTCCTCCTGGATGAGTTTCTTGACGAACTCGCGCAGGTCCACAAAGGACGGGTCGTCCAGGTTGGTGACGTGGGTCTGGCTCCAGGCGTGCAACACCTCGTTCCAGTAGCCACGCGTTTCCGTGACCAGCGTGTTACCCAGGTTCGACACCCTGGAACCAAGGGTCGAGGCCTTGCTCAGGTCGATCACGGCCATGTGGACGCTTCTCTGAGCCCCGACGCCCTTGTCGTAGACAGCCTGGGCAATCTTTTCGGCGATCGAGTAGCCGTCCATCTTGGGATCGCTCACGAGCTGGTTCAGCCACACGTCTGCACCCAGCACGCCGCGCACGGGCATGGTGAACTCGGAGGCGACCATGTAGTCCGCGGCATCTTTGAGCTCGTAAGCCACTTCCACCATGCTCATCAGGCAGGCGTGAAACACGATCACGTCGAGATGGGGGGCGTCGCTCAGGGCCTGGCGAAGCTCAGGCATGGACATGAAGTCGCCGGCGCCGTTCTGCGTGTCCACGCAGGTGCCGCGCCAGCCGCCGCCGTGGTCGTCGATGATCAGCATGTAATGCTTGGCGGGGTAGTTGTCCACGGCCCACTTGATGAAGTCCTTCAGCGTCTGTGGGTCGGACATGTCTTTGGTGCCGAGGTCCTTCTTCGCCGGAGAGGAGATCTTGTCCGGCAGCTCGTCCTCGTGTTTCTCAATTTCGTAGTAGGTGGCATTTCCGCCGGTTTTCAGCGAGCTAACCATTACAACCACGCTGACCTGGTCGGTGGAGCCCACCTTTTCCATGTCGTGAACATCGCCGATGATGAAGCTGGTCCCAGCCTGGCTGACATCCAGGTCGTTGTTCCCGTCGAAGTAACCGATGATGGTCCACAGGCGTTCTGCCTTGGGTTCGCTTGGGCTATTCTTGCCGCAGCCTGAGACCAGAACTCCTCCGACGATGAACAAGATCACGCCGAACAGAACAGATCGACTTCTCATCACCTGATCCTCCCCTGTTTCGTCTCACCGTGGTCCGGAGCCTCCTTCGCTGATGGAGCCCCCGACGGGCATCACAATTAACCCTCACTCAGCGGTCCTACCCGATTTCTGCCCTGGCGTGGGCAAATGTAACGAACTGATAACCAAAAATCAACACAACTCGAAGCTGGAAACGGCGCCGTGTGGCCTGCAAATGGGATTGATTCTTCGTCTGCACAAAAGGGGAAAAACCGCCGCGCGACATTCCTGGCCGGGCTCTGGCGGTCGGCAGGGTTACAAAACCGTTTCGCTGATTCGAGAAAATGCCTCCTCCAGAGTCGCTGCACCGCTCCTCTCGTGGGTCGGTAACCATTGCAAAATCAACCGGTTCTGGTGGCGCTGCCAAACGAAAGCTGAACCGGTTGACCCCAACGAAGAGATCCTGACAAGGACACCGGGTGCACCAGGAAAGCTGAGTGAACAACGCGTTTTGCCCGTCGCTTACTTTCCCTGGTTTCGAGAATTTTACGCAAGAAGTCCGGACTGTGCGGAGGCACAGAATTGCGCCCGGTCACATTCGGGTGCGTTGCGCGCGTGCAGCAAAGCCGGCAAGAGCACCTGAGAACTGGCAGACGACCGTTTCTCCGCGCGGCGAGGGCAGCGTAAAGTGGCGGAAGCCAGCGTCGCCGTACTCCGGGCCCGGTTGGGCTTCTGGGTGGTCCGGCACGCCGGAGTGGTCGGCATGTGTTCGGGTGCGTTCGCCGCTCCGACGCCCGGACTGGGCAGCTCGCCTGTGCTGCGAAGACACAGCGGTCAGGCTCCAGATTTTTCACGAAAAACTGAACGTGGATCGGCATGGCGCGTAGAAAAAGGAAAAATGTGGCATTTTTGTCGGATTGGACTTGCTTTTGTCGGCTGTCTTGGCGTACCTTTTTGAAAAGCTTCCTGCGACCCTGCCTGGAACGACCTGCTGGGGTGCGAGGGGATTCTGCCTTTTCCCGGTCTGCTTTCCAGCAGAATGCAGGTGCGCCTTA
>JAADFT010000203.1 GCA_013152765.1 Calditrichota bacterium
GAGATGTCGCCACAATCATCACGGGCTGGCGAAAGACTCGGCTGACTCGTTCCTGCCCCACTGAAAAAGGCGGGGAACCCCCGCCCAAAGAGTCAGACGATCAAACCCGTACCAATCTAGGCGCAGGTCCCAGCGTTGCAATAACCGCTGCAGCACTCGAAACCGGAATTGCAAGAAGCGCCTGACGCCTTGCACGATCCCGCCGCCGCTGGTGTTGGGGCCAGAATCGTCGTCATCAACGGCACCAGGGCCGCGATGAGGGCACCCTTGCCGATCCGGCCCATGGCCTCGCGTCGACTGAGCGCTGCGGCCTGTTGCGCTTCAACCGGCACATCCTCCAGCAAGCCAGCCTCATCGAGCTCCGCGACCGCCACCTGAACAAGCTCCTCCGAGAAAGCCTCGTCCAATTCCATGGTAATCGCGACGGCGATCTCACGGATTGCAGTCTTTCCATCGCAACGGGCCCACACCATGGTCAGGGTGTGATTCAAGCAGTGAGCCTCATTGGTCTCGAGGTCATATACAATTGATTCCCCACTATCCATCTCGCGAACGAGGAGCTTCTCCTGCCGCGCACGAGGTTTGAATTGGCTGTTCATCACTGTGCTCCCCCAACCTTCATTGCCGGATCGCCCAGCAGAATCCATGTCCGGCGCACATTGAGATCATCTGTCGCGGTCTTGGCCAGTGTGGCAGCCTCGCCGATCGTCATGCCTTCCTGAACCCTGAGATTCCTGTAGAAGGCGTCGACCATCAGCTCCTGTTCGCTGGAGGAGGTGGTCGAGGACGATGCCCAGACGGCCACCGCTCCGCCTTCCGGAGCACGCACGAGGGCCTCGCCCAGACCTTCCAGAAGGGGCTCGTGGAACACACCGTTGAGGCAGTTCATCATGGTGAAAACCGGAAGCGTTCGCTCGTTCTCGAGCTTCGGCACGTCTCCCACCGTCAGCACGTCGGCCCGCCACCGATCCACCGTGCCGTGGCCGGAGTAGTTGACGAAGTCGACGCCCCCATTGATTGCATCGAGCACTGCTGTCTTCGCCGCCTCAGCACCGATGTCATCCTCGTTGACGGTCTGCACCTCGGTTTGAGTGGGCAAGAAGCCTTCCAGCCGCTTGTTGATCGCGGCAAAGTTGTCTCCCTTGGCAATGTCGGAGACCAGAAGGGCCGACCCAATGCCAACACCCGCCGCCTCACGAGTAACGATCTTGTCCACCACGGCACGCGCCTCATCAACAGAATCAACGGGTAACCGGCCCACCGCCATCTCGGGTACACCATCATTGTCGAAGTCGGCAAACCAGTCGTCCGACGCCGTTTCAAACACGTCGGTATCGATGAGCTTGGTGGGGACCAGGTCCTCGTCATAGCCAAGGTAATCCCTTGGATCGTAGCTCGCATCACCGAGGAGCAACACGTACCTGGGTGCCTTCTCCCAGGCCGACCTGGTCCTTTCCAGGAAGGATTTCAGAGCCGCCGGGCTCTTGGACCCGAAGGAGAACTCGTCGTAAAGGTCCTGAACGTCGATCATCTCCACGGCAAGTCCCTGATCCACGTGGAACGCACGGAGCGCGTCTGCGGCCTCCAGGAAACTCTTCGGACCGATCACGACCATGTCAGCCGCGTGGCTTGAGTCGTGCCAGCTGGATGGCATGTCCAGCACGACGGCTTTCGGATCCGCCGCCTGCTCGTCGGTGAATGCCAGGAGTGTCGATGCTCGACCGTCGGAGGGGATCCGGAGGTCGGCATAATACCCGTTACCCGTCCGTCCCGTTGAGATTGCCAGCTCCACGGGCCGCACCGGATTCGTCACGTCAACGATCCGGATATTCGGCGTGCTGAAGCCATCGATCCGAACAATGTTCGAGGATTGCGCGACCGGGAAGGTCAACGCCACCTGCCCGTCCCCGGCGCTTGTCGTGCGCGGATAGGTCAACTGAAGATAGTCAACCAAGGCAATGCTGGAATCATCGCCACGACTCAGAGAGACCGTGTTGTCACCGTCCCGAAGCAGCGAAATGGGAACTTGCAGCGAACCGAGCCGCCACTGGGCGCCTTCCAGTTTCATCGCACCCACGGGCGTTCCATTCACGGAAACATCGATGACGGACGGATCCTTGGTGAACCCCTGCACCGCGATCTTCAGCGTTGCGTTCTGACCTTGCTCACCGGCCAAATGGTCAACCGGTACCGTCTCGACGGCCGGGTCGGCCGCGATCGCCTGGCCGAAGAAATTCTCTTTGTCGCCGTTGAGCAAGCCCTCGACGTAAGTCAGCCTCTCCTTGACCTCCACGGTGAACGGCACCGTGGCCACCGCCGCCTCGTCACCCTCACCACCCGGCGCTGTTGTGATACGAAGCCCCGGGCGGTTTCCTTCGACCAGCCAATACGTTCTCGTCCCGCTCGCCGGTGTGTCGTCCGGAATCCCGAAGAACTCAATTGCAGGAACCGTGGGGGCATTGCCCGAGCCAGTGTCGACGACCCGGATGGCCTGCTCCACCCCCTCCGCGAAAAGCTGCAACCGGCTGGGATCCGAAACGTGGAATCCTGCCGTTTCGAGCTCCTGGAAGGTCACACGGTACCAGCCAGGCGCCGCCACCTCAATCTTCGCAGCACCGGCCGACGCCAGATCCCACTGCCGGTCACGAGCCAGGCCCGTGTCGCCCCCCGGCGTGACCCGGCCACCGACCCGGCGTGGGACCCGGCCGGTCACCGAGCTGGTACCCCTGGAGAAAACCAGCGGTTCGACATAACCCCGCAACGGCTCCGCTGGCACCGAACGATGGAGGCCCTGAGCACGGAACGCTTCACCGAGAAGCCGGGACCGCACCACGCGCGGTGCCCGGCCCGTGGCCGCTTCCGCGGTGAACGGTCCGTGCCACACGGTTTCTCCGTTTGCTTCCACGTCCTCCAACCAGTACGCATCGCCAGCATGACCGTTCGGATCGAACCAGCTGTAGCTGTAACCGGCCTCAAGATGCATACCACCGAAGGAAAGCCCAGAGCCCGCGATCAGATCACGGTTGATCCGTACCGGTTTCCCACCCACTTCCCGGTACACGCGGTAGCCGAGGTTGTTCGCTTCATGCCCCGTGTGCCACCGAAGAATCGTACCGCCCTCGAAAGAATCGGCGTTGAAAGACTCAAGGCCGATGGCGGTGCGGGTCCACGGCTTGAGGGTCAGAGCTCCCAAAACCCACAATGTGTTCGAACCAAGAGTGTATGTCGGTTGCTCGAACGTCGTGCCTGTGGGTGATTGCTTGTGACTCGAACTCCCACGAACATTGGAACTGAGAGTACCGGTTGTCACGTTCCATGAATTGGTTTCACTATTCCCAACAGTGGCCGTGACGTTTGCATCGGTGCTTATAATGTCGACAAGCAACGCATAGTCTGCGCTCAACAACCCTACCTGAGCCGTGGTGTTGGCACTCTGATTGTTTCCTGCCGTCCTTCCAACGAACGGAGTCGTTTGGTCCACACCACATGCCATCACGGCGCCCCCAACGATCTGTGCAGTCGACCCGGAGGGCAAAGTGATGACCACGTTCCCCGCGCCAGGGGTAGGCGCAGCCACTGTCCACATCTCCACGCGTTTTCGTGAATTATCATTCGTCGGATCCGAACTACCTGTAGTCAAAGGTTGGTTGGTCAGGCTAGTGCCAGCGAATGTCACCGTCGAAACGCTAGCCACATTCCCCGAATTGTTCATCAAGGAGATCGGAACGACAAGAAAACCATTCTGGCAAACCGTTGTGGAAGGAACTGTGAATGAGAACGTGAGACTGTTCGCCGGCGTGCTCCCGGTACTGGCGGAAGTGCTCCCAGCGTAACTCACACAAAAGGTGTTTACCGGACATGAAGCGTGGCCAACCTTCGCCACGCCGAAGACTGAGACCACTGCCAAAAGAACGAACGACGCAATTCGTATAGGCGCCGCGACCGGGGACCCTTTCGTTGGAACACGAACCAGTTGCTTCCTTCGCATGACCTCGCCCCTTCCGATCTCGCTGCTACAGCTCCAACCAATAGGCTGCAACCCAAGCTACAAACCAGCCTTGGGGAGGTACCTCCCCAAGAACATCGGATTCATCATTTCCTCTACTCCATGCATATATTAGTCCCGTACTCGCCCCAAGTCAACGTTTCTGATGGGCGACAAATCAACTTCTCCTGCGATCTTCCGCTCCTCGGGCTCTGGCCTCCGGCGAAAGAACCGTTGTCTGACCGGCGCATCAGTTCCCTTTCCAGTCTGTCGCGAGCAACTGTGCGACGATATCATCGGCCTCGCCACGTGTGCTTGAGATGGCCCGAGCGCCCGCCGCAACGATCTCCAGCACCGGAAGAACCACCTCGGGTTGCCTTCGGGCGGAGAGTGTGTTGGAGAGCAGCGCCAGCACGGCTTTCCCCTGGCTGAGTGTTGTGGGCAACCACGTGCCACCCTCCCGGTACGTAGTTGTCACGATCATTCCGACCGGGAGAGGCTGGGTGCCGGCCTCTCCCCCCAGTTCTTCTACCCCCACTGGCTCGCCCACATACGGATCGGCACACCGCAATGACAACGGCCTTGCAAAGGGATGCACAAGTCCACACTCATCGAGAATGGCAAACTCATCCGAGTAATACGTCGCACCGGCGCGTACCAGCGCCGCCACCAGTGTCGACTTTCCAGTGAAGCTCGGACCGGGCAGTATAATCGCCTTCCCCTTCCATCCCACGACACCAGCGTGTACAAACACCCTCCCGCGGGCCATTTCACCCACGAAGAGGTGCAGGTCCCGCTCCAGCGCCTTGAGGGCGATCTCGAGATCGTCCGTTCGCTCCAGGCGGATGGCATCTGAATACACAACATGGAGGCGCTTCACGCCCGTTGTCGCAGCTGTATTCCCGACGATGAACGAGTACAGGTATTCAACCTCGGGGTCTTTGGATGGTTGCCATCCGAATGGCAGCAGCTCCGGCAAACGCGGCAATACAACCGCATCGGAGACCCGGATCCCGATATGCAACCCGTAGGCTGTAAACGCCATGCCATCCGCCCACCCGAGGCGATCGAGCTTCTGCACTCAGGTCGACGGATCCTTGTAATAGGGTATGCCACGAACCATCATCACCACATCCGAATGGCGTTCCTCATGCCGTGATCATACTCCCACCCAGGCCAAACTCACCTCATATCCGCCCCAAACAGCGT
>JAADFT010000204.1 GCA_013152765.1 Calditrichota bacterium
GAGATCGACATTGCCGAAACGGCCGACAAGCTTCTTGCGGCTTTCAAGTAAGGTTGTAATTTTGCAGGGGCGGGCTCAAGCACGATCCCGCCCCTGTCTGACGCACGGTTCTGGGGGATTCTCTTCTGCACTAACGCAAATTCGGGGCCATTGTGAAGTGACGCGTCTGCGTCGCCGAACTTTTCTCCTTCAAACCGCTGTGAAATTGGCGGTCCGTCCTGCGCGGACTTGAGGCGGGACGGATGGCTGCGACGGAGCCACCCTGGGATTCGAAAGAGCGGGAGCTGTGCTGTGGCGCGTGTACCCGAGATTCAGCTTGACGACAGCGTAACCGGACGTTTGCTGCTGGGCTGCGTGTTCGTGAGTGGACTGCGTGTCCGGGAAAGCGACCCTGTGCTGGAAGCCGAAATGGCGGCGTTTGCTGAGGATCTCAAGGCCCAATTGGGTGCTCCCGAGGCGTTACGCGAGGCTCTGGCACCAGCACGACGGTTGTACCGGGCTTTCGGCGTGGAGCCAACCAAGCGACGACCGTCGTCGGAAGCACTGATTCGTCGGGTACTGAAGGGCAAAGGCCTTTACCGGATCAACACACTGGTGGACGTCTGCAACTGGTGCTCGATGGAGTTTGCCCTCCCGGTTGGTCTGTACGACACGGACAGGATCAAAGGCAACGTGGTGTGCAGGGTCGGAAGGGAAGGTGAGGGGTACGCCGGGATTCGCAAAGACTGGGTGAACGTGGCTGGACGCATCACACTTGCCGACAGCCAGGGACCGTTTGGCAACCCGAGCTCTGATTCCCTGCGCACCAGCGTGGATCTGGGCACCCGTTCCGTGCTCTTCGTTCTGTTCGCCCCTGCGGACTGCCCTGCAGCTGAGCTGGAGGCGCATCTGGAGCGCGCCGCTGACCGCCTGATTCGCCTCAACGGAGGCGAGGTGGTGGACAGGCAAGTGCTGGGCGCGTAGACGCTGGGTCTGTGCGCTTGCTTGATCTTTGCAGGCTGACACACAGGCCGGGAGCGTCTACCCGCGTTTCGCAGGAAAGCGCGTGGAAACATGCCTGCCCGGCGGCATCCGTAAGCAACTGCTCGCTTCACGCGAGACTTCATCCCTTCGGTAAAATCCCAGCCGTCGCCGAACTTCCCAACATCGACTGCCTGGTTCTTCCGAATCCCTTGCCTCTGATGCGGTGAGTTTTGCTAGGTTTGAGCGGCGTTTTCTGACCGGCGGGCTGACTGCCTGGTCGGGAGCCGACGCCCGCATCGGGAACGGGTTGACCGTTTGGCGGCTTGTGTTCAGAGGCGCCTGTTTCCCTCTCCTGGACAAGCGAGTTCCCTTCCCACCTGGGCTTGCATTTCAAACGGTCAATGTCTACATTTCTGACGGCTTGAGGCCCTACTGCGGACAGCAAGCTGCGGGGGCGTCAAAAAGTGCGGCGTTTGTTTTGCGAATCCTGCTCAGCTTCCAGTACCGGGTGGACCCGGACAAAGGGGCGTCCGGATCGTGAGTGTACTCAGAAACCGGGAGGCAAAATGTCTTCGTTGCGGCGAATTTTGACGGTGCTTTGTGTGTTCCTCTTGTTTGGCTTCTCGCTCTGGGCGGCTGAACCGATCAAGTTCGGTCGGACTCCTGCTCCCTCGCCGAACGGCAAGGAAGTGGCGTTCTCCTACCAGGGCGACCTCTGGAAGGTGTCGATCGAAGGCGGCCGAGCACAGCGGCTCACGGTGCACGAGGCCTACGACTGGAAGCCGGTCTGGTCGCCTGACGGCAGCGAAATCGCTTTTTCCTCCGCCCGTTGGGGCAACGACGACGTGTACGTCATCCCCGCAGACGGCGGGGAGCCGGAGCGCCTGACCTTTTTCTCCTCGTCGGATGAGGTAACGGACTGGATGCCGGACGGCAAAGGGATCGTTTTCAGCTCCAGACGCGACTTTTACTACCATCGGATGCCGATCACTTACGTTGTCCCTCGCAAAGGGGGAACACCCAAATCGTTGCTGCGCGAGTACGGAAAGGATGCCAAAGTTTCGCCGGACGGGCGCTGGATCGTCTTCTCTCGTGGCCCTGCCTGGTGGTACCGCAAACACTACCGCGGCAGCAGCAACCCGGACATCTGGCTCTACGACCGTGACAAACACACATTTCGCCGCCTCACGGATCACCCCGGCTACGACTTCTACCCGATGTGGTCGCCTGACTCGAAGTGGATCTACTGGGTGACGGATGTCGACGGCACCTTCAACATCTGGCGGATGGACCTGCAGGGCAAGCAGCGCAAGCAGCTGACGTTCCACAAGGACGACGGTGTGCGAGCGCCGTCGATCAGCCGGGACGGCTCTGTGATCGCTTACGAGCGCGGAGCGGACCTGTACGTGGTGCCAACAACGGGAGGTAAACCTCGCCGCCTGGAAATCTACGCGCCGACCGATCCGAAGGTCAATCTGGTGGAGACCAAAACGTTCACCAGCAAGGCGACGGAAATGGCTGTGTCGCCGGACGGAAAGGAAATCGCTTTCGTCGTTCGTGGGGAGATTTTCGTCATGCCGGAGAAAGGCGGCAAGGCACACCGCATCACCAGCAACCCCGCCCGCGATTTTCAGGTGAGCTGGTCGCCGACTGGCGACACGCTGGTGTTCGTGTCCGACCGAAACGGCAACCAGGACGTGTTCCTGGCGTTTTCGGCTGACACGTCGGAGAAGAGCCTGGCCCGAACCCTGAAGGTCCGCGTTGTTCAGCTCACGGACTCTCCTTTGAACGATTTTTCGCCAGCGTTTTCCCCGGATGGCAAACGAATCGCCTACGTGCATTACCTGGGCGACCTGATGGTGATGGACGCCGACGGTGGACACAAACGAAAAATCGTCAGTGGTTGGGATGCGCCGGAGTTCGCCTGGTCACCGGACGGCAAGTGGATTGCCTACTCAAGAAATGACAACGATTTCAACCAGGACGTGTGGATCATTCCGGCAAAGGGCGGGAAGGCCGTCAACGTCTCGATGCACCCTGACAACGACTGGGGCCCTGTGTGGTCGAAGGATGGCCGAAAGCTCGGCTTTGTTTCCCGCCGCGCTGGCAACAACGTGGACATCTGGTTTGTCTTCTTGCGGAAGGAAGATTTCGAGAAGACCAAGGAAGACTGGCAGGAGGAGGAAACCGCTGCCGAGGCGAAAAAGGAAGGCAAGGAGAAGAAACCGGTCGAAGTCAAAATCGATTTTCAGGAAATCGACAAACGGGTGAAGCGTGTCACGTCCCTGCCTGGCGAGGAAACCGGCCTGGCGATTTCACCGGATGGGAAGACCTTTGCCTTCTCGGCGAATGCGGGCGGGAAGCGCGACCTGTACACGGTCAAGTGGGACGGTTCGGAGTTGAAGCGGCTGACCACGGGTGGCAGCGCGCCCGGATTTGTCCAGTGGTCCAAAGATGGCAAACGGCTCTACTACCTGAGCAAGGGCACGGTTCGCTCTGTGGGTGCGAAAGACGGAAAGGCCAAGTCGCACAGTTTCAGGGCCAGGATGGTGATTGACCACAGGGCGGAGCGGCTGCAAAAATTCGACGAAGCGTGGCAAACGCTGAACCACCGCTTCTACGATCCCAACTTCCACGGTTGCGACTGGAAGGCCATGTGGCGTAAGTACAGGCCGCTGGCTGCTCAGGCGGCTACGATCCACGATTTCAACGACGTGGTCAGCCTGATGCTTGGGGAGCTGAACGCTTCCCACCTCGGAATCTCTGGGCCGAGCGTTGGGCCGAAGGTGAGCACTGGCATGCTGGGACTCTGGTTTGACGAGTCGTACAACGGCAGAGGGTTGAAGGTTGCAGCCGTTCTGCCGAAAGGGCCCTGCGACCACGAGCGCTCGCGCCTGCATGCCGGAGACGTTGTGACGGCCATCGACGGTACGCCAGTCAGTTGGGACGTGAACATCCACAAGCTGCTGAACGACAAAGTCGGTGAAAAGGTCATTCTTTCTGTGCGAGACGGGAGCGGCAAGGAACGAGAGGTCGTTGTTCGCCCGATCAGTCAAAGCCGTTTCACGGATCTGGAGTACGAACGCTGGGTACGCGAGAAACGTGCACTCGTGGAGCGACTCAGTCACGGACGAATTGGCTACGTGCACATTCGCGGAATGAGCATGCCGAGCGTGGAGCAATTTGAGCAGGAGCTTTACTCGGTGGCTCACGACAAAGATGCTCTGATCATCGACGTGCGCAACAACGGCGGAGGCTGGACGACGGACTACATGCTTGCCATTCTGGCCCCGCGGATGCACGCCTACACGATCCCGCGCGGCGGAGGAAAGGGCTACCCCCAGACGCGCCTGCCGATGTACTGGTGGAGCAAGCCGATCGTGGCCATGTGCAACGAGTACAGCTTCAGCAACGCCGAGATTTTCTCGCACGCCATCAAGACTTTGAAGCGCGGCAAGGTCGTAGGGGCGCCGACGGGAGGGCTGGTGATCAGCACCGGGGCAATCAGCCTGATCGACGGAGCCTCGTTCCGCGTGCCGTTCCGCGGCTGGTACGTCGCGGGGACGGGCGTGAACATGGAAAACCACGGCTGCGTGCCCGACGTCGTCGTGTGGGACCAGCCCGGTGACGCCGAACAGCACCGCGACCGGCAGCTCGAAAAAGCCGTGGAGGTCATGCTTTCTGAGCTCGAGGCAGCAAAATAGCGGCGGACTGGCGGTCCGAATTGTCGAATATCTGAAGAGCAGGCCGGGTAGCGCGGCCAGCTCGCAGGAAATCGTTCGGGATGTCATGGCGCTGAGCGGCGTGTCGCCGGCGCTGGCGAACCGCTTGGTGGAAACAGCTCTGGAGCACCTGGACCACGTGCAGCCCCTGCCAGAGGGCCGCTGGCAGCTGGTCGAAGGCGTCGGCAAGCCGGTGCGGAATGTTCGATTCGTGTGTCTGGCTGTGCAACGGAGCTCCGACGCGAGCAGCACCCGCGTGGGCTGGTCGGTTGTGGAGGATGGCACTTGGAGTCCGGGAGCCGCGGTGACCTTGTCGGCCCGTGAACAGGACGAGGCGGCGGTACCGTTGCTGCTGGGTGCTGAACCCGTTGTGTTCGCCCGACGCGAGGCTGGTGTGAGCGCAGCGCTTGCCTGGGTACGCGGACTGAGCGGCGCTGTGGAGCGGGTTTGGGAGCTCCGGCGCGCGGTGGAAAATCTGTTTCCCGGCCAGGTGGCTCGCGAAC
>JAADFT010000205.1 GCA_013152765.1 Calditrichota bacterium
GCGTGTGGAAAGGCTGCCGTGGGCCCAGAAAGTGGCGCACGACGTAATCCGGTCGGCGGATGCCTGGCTCGAGGATCCTTTGCCGTTTCCCGAGGTGCTTACAGGCTACTACCACGATTACTTCTGCCCCAAGCACGCTGTGCAACTTCTGTTTGATCCGCGCTCTCCGCACCAGCATTTCTGTCCGGTCGACAGCCAGGCCTTCACGGGCGAGAAGTACGACGGCGCATGGGCGTTCTTGGTCCACCTGAAGGCGCAACAAGCGCTCGAGAACCTGGCCCTGGCCGCTGCGCTGACCGGCAAAGCGGCTTACGCAGAGGCCGCGCTGGACTGGTTACGCCAGGTACGGGATGTGTACCTGTCTCTACCACCGCACGGCAAGCACGCTGGCCAGGGAAAACTAATGGGGCAGTCCCTCGACGAAGCCGTCTGGGCCGTTAGCGCGACACGCGCCTACGACATTCTGCGGCTTCTGGGGTTCGTGCCGGAACAGGAACACCGCTTATTTGTGCGTCGGCTGTGGAAGCCGATGGCCAAGCTGCTTCAGCACGAACTTCGGGTGCGGAAGCAAATCCACAACATCACCTGCTGGCGAGACGCTGGCGTGGCGAGCCTTGCCGCCGTGATGGGTGACCACAGCATGTTGCGTCGTGTTGTACTCAGCGCTCCGTTCAGTCTGCGGAATCAGCTTCGTTTCGGAGTGGCTGAAGACGGGCTGTGGCACGAGGGATCGCTCGGTTACCATTTCTACGCGTTGCAAGCGCTGCTGGCAGGGACAAGAGTAGCGCGGCTCAACGAGCTGAACCTGGGTTCGGAGAACACGCGACTGCTGGCGATGCTCAAAGCGCCGGTAGGCCTGGCTGACAGTCAGGGGCATTTGCCAGCGCTGAACGACGGCTGGCCGAACGGAAGTCTGCAATCTTACGAGAGACTCTACGAGCTGGCAGCGGTGCTGTTTCCAGGCGCAGGCCTGGATTCCGTAGTAGCCTGGCTCGTGGCGCACGGTGCCTCACGGGGGCCGGAAGCGTTGCTGTTTGGACCCGAGCAGTTGCCACCGGCGAAACTGACCCAGCGGAGTCGGCTGTTCGCCAGCACCGGGCTTGCCGTGTTGCGTCGCGGTGGAGCGTACGCCCTGCTAAAGTTCGGTCCCCACGGAGGCCACCACGGCCATTTCGACAAGCTGGAGTTCATTCTGAACCTGGACGGCGAGTGGGTGTCGCCGGATTTCGGCACAGCGGGTTACGGTATTCCGGCGTACCGCGCCTGGTACAAGCGGACGGCCAGCCACAACTGCGTCGTGGTGGACGGCAAGAACCAGCAGGCTGGCAACGGCGAGCTCCTGGCTTTCGGTTCTGCCGGTCGCTGGGAGGTCGTGCGCGCGCGTAGTCAGGAGGTTGTGCCCGGCGTCGTGCTGGACAGGACACTGGCGCTTGGCGACAGTTGCCTGCTTGTCGTCGACTGGATCCGGGCGGAATCCCTGCGGACGCTGGACTGGCATTTTCGCGCAGCGGGTACGCTCGAGAGCAGCCTGAACTGGCACGATGTCGCGCGTCCCCTGAAGGGCGACGGCTACAGCTACTACGCCAACGTCCGCGAGGCTCTGCCGGGCGAACGCTGGACGCTCGCGTGGCAGACGCCCGTTGGCCCTCTGAGGCTGCTGGGGATTGGCCTGCCGCAGGACACGCTTTTCGTGGGTGACGAGCCCGGAATCCCGACCACGCGACGCTACCCGTTTGTGCTTGTGCGCCGACGGGCCCGGCGAGCAACTTTTGTGGCGCTGTTGACCTGGAAGAAGTCGCCGGGACTGCCGGAGATCCAGCTCGAAGAAAGACCCGAGGAGAACAGGCTGACTCTGCGCCTGCAAGAGAGTGAGCGCACGACAACGCAACTGACCTTGCGCTGGGTCTGCGGTGGGAAAGAGCGCACGCCGTGCATTGAAGTGGAGTGCGGGTGGGCGTTTCCGTGAAAGCGCCCGAAGTCGAACAACGCGTCCAAGGCAGTGCCGAAATCTGCCCGAAACGCAGAAGCGGAGAATTGCGGCGGGGTTTCCCTAATTTGAGATGCGAAAGATGTTCGCTTTGTCGGAGGACCCTCAGCGTGCGGACTCGAGTACGGTAAGGAGCGCGTTTTTGGGACGGAGGTGAGAATGGAGCTTGGATTGACCGGAAAGGTGGCGGCAGTAGCAGCTGCGAGCCGTGGTTTGGGGCGGGCTGTGGCCGAAGCTCTGGCGCGCGAGGGGGCGAACGTTGCGATTTGCGCTCGAAACAGAGAGCGTGTGGAGAAAGCGGCCGAGGAAATTGCCCGCGCCACCGGGCGAGAGGTGCTGCCCGTTGTGGCGGATGTTGCGACGCCTGAGGGACCCGCAGCGTTTGTGGAAGCCACGGTAGCGCAGTTCGGAAGGTTGCACATTCTGTTCAGCAACGCCGGTGGGCCTGCTCCAGGGCGATTCGACGAGATTTCCGAGGAGGACTGGCTCAAAGGCGTCGACCTGACTCTGCTGAGCGCCATTCGGCTGACCAGGGCGGCGCTTCCACACATCCGCAGGCAGGGCTGGGGTCGCCTGATTTACCTGACGTCCGTTTCAGTGAAGCAGCCGATCGACACGCTGGTGGCTTCGAATGTGTTGCGCCCGGGTGTCGTAGGGCTGGCCAAGTCTCTGGCCACGCAGCTTGCAGCCGAGGGAATCACGGTGAACGTGGTTTGTCCCGGCTACTTCCGGACGGAGCGTGTGGAGGAGCTGGCGCAGGACCTGGCGAAACGTCGCGGGATCAGCCCCGAGGAAGTGATTGCTGAGTGGGAAGCCGGAATTCCAGCCCGGCGTCTGGGCAATCCGGCTGAACTGGGAGATTTTGTGGCGTTTCTCGCTTCGGAACGCGCTGCCTACCTGACCGGCGCCACCATCCAGGTGGACGGCGGCTACGTACGAGCTCTCATGTGAGCCGCGGCGTAATCTGGCCGCGGCGCCGAAGGGGACCAACGACTTCTTCATCTGCTGACAGGAGGTAAGAATGGGCATGATCGATCTTCGTGACCAGGCGAAGCGACGTACTCCTGAGGAGTTGATCAAACACCTGGAGACGTTCGAGCTCGAGCTGAAGTTCTCCGCCGGCGTGTGGTTCTTCTCCCCGGGTGGAGGGCGTTTTCACGAGCGGTACCGGCCGGAGCTCTCCATTGCTGAGCGTCTGGAAATCGCGGCGGAGCTGGCCGACTACGGTCTTGCGGCCGTGGAAGCCCACTACCCCAACGAGATCAACGAGGACAACGTCCACCTTTACAAAAAGCTTGCGGAAGAAAGCGGAGTCCGCGTGGTGACGGTGGTGCCGAATCTGTTTTACGACGCGGACTGGGAGTTCGGCTCGCTGTCCAACCCGGATCCTCAGGTTCGCAAGAAAGCGGTGGAGCGCCTGAAGATCACCTTGCAGCTGAACAAAGAGCTGGACACGGACTTTGCTGTGGTCTGGCCCGGGATCGACGGTTACGAGAACCCGTTTGGGATCGACCTTGTGGCTGCGCGGGATCGCTTTGCGGACGGCCTGGCCGAGGGGCTGGACGCGGTGCCCGGAGTCCGAATCGCGTTCGAACCCAAACCTTACGAGCCACGGGGGCACATCCTCTACGGCACCACGGCGGAGGCGCTGCTGCTGGCCGAGAAGGTGGAGTCGAAACTCCAGCATCCGGAAAATCGCAAACTTCTGGACGAGGGTCACGCGCTGGTAGGCCTGAACCCGGAGGTGGGGCACGTCCTGATGGCCTACGAGGAGTTGCCGTACGCGTTCAGTCTGGTGATGGAGTACGGGCGTCTGGCGCACACGCACTGGAACAGCCAGCCTTTGGGCAATTACGACCAGGATCTGAACGTGGGCGTGATCAGCCCCGAGCAGACGGAAGCCGCGCTGTACGTGCTCAAGATGTACGGTTACCGCGGGTACTTCGGGATCGACATCAACCCGGAGCGGATGCCGGTTCAGCAGGCCCTCAAGAACAGCATGGACGCGCTACGGGCAGCCAACGATCGGATCAACAATCTGGACCACGCCAAGATTGTGGAGTGCACCCTGAACCCGGCCAGGTGCCGCGGTTGGCTGGAGGCGTACCTGATCCGTGCCCGGGCTTTGCATCCGGACAAGCTTCCGGATCTGCCGACCTTCTGAGGTGAGCAGCGCAGTGAAAACGCGCCCCGAGAGGTGGCGTCTGAAGCGCTCGGTAGCTGGTCGCTCTGGCCTGCGATTTCCGGGTCGTGAGGACTGGAAGCGTGCAGGGTTCCGCCTGCTGGTTGCGCTGCTGGTGGGAGGTGTGGCTTTCTGGAGCACCGCTGGGCCCGCGCTTCCGCAAATTGCGTGGGGAACCAACGGCCACGTGCTCACCTGGCGTCAGTTTTCCACACCGCATTTTCGAATCGTCTACACCGCCGGGGGCGACACAGCTGCAGCTCGAGCCGCCTGGTGCGCCGAGCGTGCGTACGGATCTGTGGCCCGGGATCTTGGCCTCGCAGCGCCCTTCCGCACCGCGCTTGTGCTGAACACGGCCGAAGACGTTGCCAACGGCTTTGCCTCGCCGCTCGGGCATTTTCTCTGGGTGTGGTCGAAAGCCGATCCCAAAACCACGGCGGGCCCGCTGGACTGGTTGTCGCGCGTGGTCACGCACGAGTTCGCACACATGGCCACGTACCGCACTGTGCGGAACCGGCTCGGTTTGTACTGGGAGGGGCTGGCGCTGGGCACCCTGCCAATGTGGTTTCTGGAGGGGACCGCCCAGTTCGAGAGCGAGCCCGTGGACGAGCACCGGGAGCTTCTGCTGCGCGTGGCAGCGCTGGACAGTGCGTTGCTGCCGCTTCCGCGGATGAACGGCTTCATCGGATCGAACCGAATCGAAAGCAGACTTCTCTACGAGCAGGGCCAGTCCCTGCTGCGCTACGTGTTGCAGAACCACGGGAGCGCCGATTTGCGCCGCCTCCTTCGAGCGCACCGCGCGTTGCCCGCGAACTTCAGCTGGACGATGAAGCGCGCCCTGGGGCAGTCCAGTCGCACGGCCTACCGGGACTGGCGCCGCGAACTGGAGCACTTCTACCGGGAGCAGTGGGGCCGGCGCGAACGCCTCTACGGCAGCGAGAGGCGTCTGCGTTTGCCTTTTCAGGGTGTCTACGCCGTCCGCTGGCGGCCTGGGGATTCGACCTGTTTTGC
>JAADFT010000206.1 GCA_013152765.1 Calditrichota bacterium
TTCAGACGAACGGCATCGTGATCAACCGCGACTGGGCGAATTTCCTGAGAGACGCCCACTTCTTAGTGGGGCTGTCCATCGACGGACCGCAGCACGTACATGACCACTACCGCCGACTGCGCGGAGACCAGCCGAGCTGGGAAATCGTGGCGCGAGCACGCGACCTGATGCTGGAGGTGGGCGTAGAGGTGAACGCCCTCACGGTGGTGTCGGACTACTCCGCTCAGTTTGCGCGCGAGATCTACGAGTACCACAAACGGTCCGGGCTGGTTCACATGCAGTTCATCCCCTGCGTGGAGCCCGATCCTCGCGACCCCACGCGGGCGGCCCCGTTTTCTGTCTCCGCTGAGGCCTACGGTCGGTTTCTGATCGAGCTTTTCGACCTCTGGACCGCCGATTTCCGCTACGGCAAGCCGACCACCTTCATTCGCTGGTTCGACTCGCTCTTTTTCACCTACGTGGGACTGCCGCCGCCTGAATGCACGCTTCTCCGCGAGTGCGGTGTCTACGTGGTTGTGGAGCACAACGGCGACGTGTACTCCTGCGATTTCTTCGTCGAGCCGCGCTGGCGACTTGGCAACGTGCTCGAAGACCGGCTCATCGACCTGTTGAACAGCGAGCGGCAGCGGGAATTCGGGCGGGTGAAGCTGGATCTGCCGGAAGAGTGCCGCACATGCCCGTGGTTGAAGCACTGCTGGGGTGGGTGCCCCAAAGATCGTCAGCGTGACCCTCGTGATCGAGGTTTGAACCACTTCTGCAAGTCCTACAAGATGTTCTTCGAACACGCGGACGCGCGCTTTCGCGAGCTCGCCGAGGCGTGGAAACGCGAACAAGGCCTGGTCGCTGAAGAGAAGCCGAAGCCGGTGACGGTGAAAACGAAGGTCGGGCGCAACGATCCTTGCCCCTGTGGAAGCGGCAAAAAGTACAAGAACTGCTGTGGACGAAAGTGCCTCCCCCGCCACCTTTTTCGTTTCTTCTGCAGGGGAGAACTCGATCCACCAGGGTCCTTGCGTCTAAGTCTTGCAGGTCGCTGAAAGGAATCCGCCTATTCCCAGGGGAGTAGGTCCTGTGTCGCAGTGAAGCGTGGTAAGTGGCTTGGCCCGGAGAAGCGTACGTCAAGAAGGAGGCCTGTCATGAAGAGCCTGACGCGCCTGCTGGCCGGATTGGCCTTATTCGGCATCGCTGTCTCGCTTCAGGCGGGACCTTTGCTCATCAACGTCGACAATCGCAAGACCGCGGATCTCGGCGGCAAGTGGCAAATCATCATTGACCCCTACGAAACCGGCTACTACAACTACCGTTACCAGCCTTCCAGCAACGGGTTTTTCCGAAATCAAAAGCCTCGCAGCAAGACCGACCGCGTGGAGTACCGCTTCGACCAGAGCCAGACTTTGCTCGTTCCCGGCGACTGGAACACCCAGCGCACAGACCTGTTTTTCTACGAAGGTACGGTGTGGTACAAACGTGACTTCGACTACAATCTGCCGCAGGGGAAGCGGCTTTTCGTTTACTTCGGGGCGGCCAACTACGACGCCAAGGTCTACCTCAACGGCGAAAAGCTCGGCGAGCACGAAGGCGGTTTCACGCCTTTCTGCTTCGAAATCACCGACAGGGTGCGACCAACGGGCAATTTCCTCGTGGTGAAGGTGGACAACAAGCGGCGGCGCGACGCCGTACCCACCCTCAACACGGACTGGTGGAACTACGGCGGGCTAACCCGCCGGGTGCTGCTCGTGGAAGAGCCGGAGACTTTCATCCAGGATTACTTTGTGCAGCTTCGCAAGGGAAGCCGGAGTGAGATCGAAGGCTGGATTCGGCTCAACGGCAACCAGCTGAAGCAGAAAGTGACGATTTCGATCCCGGAAGCGGGTGTCGCGAAAACAGTGACCACGGACAAGTCCGGTTTTGCGCGTTTTCGCTTCAGGGCTTCGCTCAAGTTGTGGTGTCCGGAGGATCCCAAGCTTTACCGTGTGGTTCTGCAGGCCGAAACGGACACGCTTCAGGATCAGATCGGCTTTCGGACGGTGGAAACGCGGGGCAGTGAGATCCTGCTGAACGGCAAATCGGTGTTCTTGCGAGGAGTGTGCATCCACGAGGAGGCGCCGTTTCGGAGCGGTCGGGCTTTTTCCAGGGAAGACGCCGAAATCCTCCTTGGCTGGGCCAAGGAAATGGGTTGCAATTTCGTCCGTCTGGCTCATTACCCGCACAACGAAACGATGATTCGTACGGCTGATCGCCTTGGCGTGCTTGTTTGGGAAGAGATTCCGGTCTACTGGACCATTCTCTGGCAGAATGAAGCCACCTTTCAAAACGCTCGAAACCAGCTCACAGAGGTCATCACCCGGGACAAGAATCGAGCTTGTGTAATTCTGTGGTCGATGGCCAACGAGACACCGGTGAACGAGGCCCGGACAACCTTCATCCGGCGGTTGGCCGAACATGCGCGCAAGCTGGATCCGACCCGTCTCCTCACAGCGGCGATGGAGCGCCACTACGTGGACGAAAACACGCTGATGATCGACGATCCGCTCGGCGAGGTTCTGGATGTGTTTGGCTGCAACGAGTACCTGGGCTGGTACGACGGCCTGCCAGACAAATGCGACCGTGTGCAGTGGAAAATGGCCTACAACAAGCCGCTTGTGATCAGTGAATTCGGGGGTGGCGCCTTGTACGGCTATCACGGGGACGTGCTCACCCGCTGGACCGAGGAATTCCAGGAAAACCTCTACGAACACCAGGTCAAGATGCTGGCGCGCATTCCCTTCCTGCGGGGCACGACGCCGTGGATCCTGATGGACTTTCGCTCACCGCGTCGGCTTTTGCCGGGCATCCAGGACTACTTCAACCGCAAGGGACTGATTTCGAACCGCGGCCAGAAAAAGAAGGCTTTTGCAGTGATGCAACGGTGGTACCGGGAGCTTCAGGCCAAAGAGCAGGGCCAGAGTAAGTAGCTGGGTGTAGCCCAGCCGGCTGGCCAGTCCCAACAGACCAGGTGGAGTGGGGAGCGAGCCAGAACTGTTGGGCGAAAGGTTATGTGCCGGGCATTCGCAAGGGGGGCCAGGTTCTGCGTTCTTGTGGAAAGGGAGGGCAAGGCGATGTCGCGGGTACTGCGGTGGGTGCTCGTGGCCGGGCTGGTTTGCCTGTCCGGCCCAGCGGCGCTTGCAGGCGAGGTCCTGCTGGACGTCACGGACTTTGGCGCAGTGGGCGACGGCGCGACCTTGAGTACGCTCGCGATCCAGCGGGCTGTGGACTCGTGCGCGGCGCGCGGCGGAGGCACGGTCGTGTTTCCGGCCGGAGCTTACCTGACGGGCACCGTGGTCCTGCGGAGCCACGTCACGCTCCAACTGGAGGCGGGTGCGAAACTGCTGGGAAGTACCAACCTTCGCGACTACCCCCTTCACGTACCTGCTTACCGCTCCTACACGGACCACTACACCGTCAGGAGCTTGCTCTACGCCGAGAAGGCGGAAAATGTTGCCATCCTTGGGCCGGGGGAAATCGACGGCCAGGGAGCCGCGTTCTCTGGACCGCACAAGCAGCGCCCGTACATTCTGCGTTTTGTGGAGTGCAGAGGTGTCACCGTTCGGGATGTGACCTTCCGAAACAGCGCCATGTGGGTGCAGCACTACCTGGCGTGCGACGACGTACTGATTACCGGCGTTCGCGTTCACAGTCTTGTGAATAAGAACAACGACGGGATCGACATCGACAGCTGCTCCCGGGTCCGGATTTCGGATTGTGCGATTCGATCCGGGGACGACGCCCTGGTGCTCAAAGCTACCTCAGGGCGCGTCTGTCGCGACGTGGTGGTGACAAATTGTGTGCTGAGTACCGACTGCAACGCGCTGAAGCTGGGCACGGAGAGCAACGGTGGCTTTCAGAACATCGCCGTTGCCAACTGTACGATCGTCAACACGAAACTCGCCGGTTTGTGTTTGGAGGAAGTAGACGGCGGTGTGCTGGACGGCGTGTCGGTGCACGGTCTCGTGATGAACGGGGTGGGCTGTCCCATCTTCATCCGCCTCGGCAACCGTGCGCGCCCTTACACTGAGGGGCTACCCAGGCCCGGTGTCGGGCAGCTCCGGAACGTGGTGATCGAGAACGTGCAGGCCACGGCGGTGACGGACAGTGTTGCCTGTTCGATCACAGGGCTGCCAGATCACCCTGTGGAGAACGTCACCCTGCGCGACATTCGGCTGGAAATGCCCGGCGGTGGCAGCTCAAAGCTCGTTCGCCTGGATGTGCCGGAACGCGAGGCGGCCTACCCGGAGTACCGGATGTTCGGGATGCTACCGGCGTACGGCTTCTACGTTCGACACGCGCGAAATCTCCGGTTTGACGGGGTTCAGCTTGCTCACGTCCGGGCGGAAGCAAGGCCTGCTCTCGTGGCCCAGGACGTTCAGGGCCTCGTACTGAACGGTTTCGAGGCGCAGGCGCCGGAAATTGGCGCGCCGCTGCTCTGGTTGACGGACGTGCGGAGCGTACTGGTCATAGGGACTCAGCCAGCGGGAAAAACGCCGTGGTTCTTGCGGCTGGACGGCAACCGGAGCGAGGGGGTTAGCCTGCTAAGCAACGATTTTTCGAACGTGACCGAGGTGGTCCGGTGTGGACCTGACGTTCGGCCCGGAGCTGTTCGGCTGGAAGCGAACATTCTCGGTCGTGCACACTGAGGCGAGTTGAGGGACTCAGGCAGGATTGCGGAAAGGAGGTGGAAGAATGTTCATCGTGCATGTGTTCGTCCACGTGAGGGAGGAAGCGGTAGAGGCATTTAAGGCGGCGAGCATCGAGAACGCGCGCAACAGCTTGCAGGAGCCGGGTGTGGCTCGCTTCGACGTGATTCAGCAGCTTGACGACCCCACGCGCTTCGTACTGGTCGAGGTTTACCGGACCGAGGCCGATGCCGGCAAACACAAGGAAACGGCTCACTACAAAAAGTGGCGCGACACCGTGGCCGACATGATGGCTGAACCGAGGCACAGTGTCAAGTACAGGAACGTGTTTCCGGATGAGAGTGGGTGAGGCTAAAAGGGCGCGCAGAGTCGTTGGACAACGGGACCACAGCGGTCATTCAGTTCGACGAGAAGGTCCTGGAACGGTCTTCGGTTGGAGGTTGACAAGGGATCGTAAGATGCCAGACGGTCGCTCTGCACGGGGTGAACCTGAGATTCGA
>JAADFT010000207.1 GCA_013152765.1 Calditrichota bacterium
GGAACCTGGCGTTCGCAGGATTCAACACAGAGAGGAGTCGGCTGGTGAAACCGTTTCTGGAGCGAGTGCAAGAGGGGTTGCTGCTTTTCGACGGAGCAGTTGGCACCATGTTGCAGTCCTGGGGCTTGCCCGTTGGCGAGGCCCCCGAACGCTGGGTGTTTGAGAAGCCGGACGAAGTGTTGCGTCTGCACCGTGCCTACGTGGAGGCTGGAGCCGAAGCGGTCACCACAGACAGCTTCGGTGGGACCAAATTCAAACTCAGCACCTGGACTGACGCCTCGCGCGTCTACGAGCTGAACAAGCGTGCGGCGGAGCTCGCCCGCGAGGCCGCTGCGGACCAGGCCTACGTGGCGGGCTCAATCGGCCCGACCGGTGTTTTTCTTGCGCCTCTCGGCGAGGTGAGCGAGGAGGAGATGTTCGAAGCCTTCGCCGAGCAGGTTCGCGGTCTCGTTGATGGAGGCGTGGACGTGATCGTGATCGAGACGCAGATGGACGTGAACGAGGCGAAGCTGGCGCTGCGCGCCGTACGCGAGGTGGGCAAGGTGCCGGTGATCGCCAACATGACTTACGACCCGGGTAAGGCCGGTTTCCGCACGTTGATGGGAAGCACGGTGGAACAGTGTGTGACGGCTTTGGACGAGGTGGGCGCCGACGTCCTGGGCACGAACTGCGGGACCGGCATCTCGGACATGATCGAGATCGTGCGCGAAATGAGGCGATTCACACAGAAGCCGATCCTGGCGGAGCCGAACGCGGGGCTCCCGGTGCTGGAGGACGGCAAGACGGTGTACAAAGAAACCGCCGAGGAAATGGCAGCCCGGGTGCCGGACCTGGTGGCTGCTGGCGCGCAAATCGTTGGCGGGTGCTGTGGCACCACGCCGGAGCACATTCGGCTTTTCCGCCAGAAACTGGCTGAGCTGTAGATGCCTGGAGTTTCCTCGTTGACTGCGGAGCCGGATCGGCTCGTTTCGACCGGGAAAGAGCGTTTTGTTCAGCGGCTCTTCAACGCGCTCGCGCCGACCTACGACGCGTTCAACGCTCTGGCCAGTTTAGGCATGCACCAGAGCTGGCGTCGCCGCACGCTGGATTTGTTAAGCGTGAAGCCGGGCGAGACCCTTGCGGATTTCTGCTGCGGCACGGGCGATTTTCTGGAGCTGGCCGCACCACGGGTAGGCCCGCACGGGCGGTTGATCGGGATCGACTTTTCTGACGAGATGCTGGTCCGGGCGCGGAAGCGGCTGGTGGGGAAGGTACAGGTCGCGAATCTGGAGCTGGTTCTCGGAAATGTCGAGGACTCGAAACTTCCTCCGGCCTCCGTGGACGTGATCACCTGTGGGTACGCCCTGCGAAACGTGGATTCGCTTGAGCGCACCTTTGCCGAGATGTTCCGGGTGCTGAAGCCGGGCGGTCGTGTGGGGCTGCTGGAGCTCTCTCGGCCTCGGCAGGCACTTTTGCGCTGGGGGTACTGGCTGTACCTGGAGCAGTTGCTGCCGCTCGTGTCACGACCACTCGTCAGGGACCGCGGAGCCCTGGACTACCTGAGCTCTTCGGTGAAAGGCTTTCGCGAGCCCGAAGACGTTCTCCGGCTGCTTGGCGACGCCGGTTTTCGGAACGTTCGGCGCGAGACCGTGTTTCTCGGCGTGTGCAGTATTTACCTGGGCGAAGTCTGAGTCGGGCAACACGAGCGCGACACGGCGCCGCGGGGTGGCCCGGCAATTCCCCGCTGAAACTTGCAGCGTGAGGGTGCCGCTGTGAAGATCCAGGACTACAGTTTCGGGAAAATGGTCATCGACGGTGTGGAGTACCGCGCCGACCTGATCGTGCACAACGACGGTGTGATCCCGGACTGGTGGCGCAAGGAGGGGCACCGGCTGGCTGTCGAAGACCTGCAAGACGTGATCGAGCGACTCAAGCCGGAAGTGGTGGTGGTCGGCAAGGGGCGTTTCGGCATGATGCGCGTCAGCCCGGAGTTCGAGCACTACCTGGATGAGAAGGGCATCGAGCTGCGGGCGGCCAACACCGGTCGCGCCGTGCAGATCTTCAACGAGCTTGTGGATTCGCGCCGCGTTCTGGGCGCTTTTCATCTAACCTGCTGAGGTGGCGCTGTGAAACTGGGACGAGCATTTCAGTACGGGGCACGCCAGCCGGACAAGTTTCTGGCGTTGCTTTTCAACCTGCCCAAGCTGATCAAACTGCACATCCGTTTGCTGAAAGATCCACGCGTGCCCCTGTGGCCGAAGCTGATCTTCGGGGCGGCGCTGGCGTACGTCATCTCGCCGGTCGATTTGATCCCGGATTTTCTGGTGCCAGTGTTCGGGGCTGCGGACGACGTGGTCGTGCTGATGGCCGCCTCCAGGTACTTTTTGCAAAATTGCCCGCCGGAGGTTCTTCAGGAGCACGTTCGGGCGCTCGACGCGGAGGGAAAGATGGATCTGCCCGTCCAACAGTAAGAGGGCCTCAAAACCCCGGGCGGATGCCACCTCCTTGCGAGTCAGTCGCGAGCAGAGAGGAGGACAACACAGTGTCAGGCAGAGGCATTGCCCGTTTTTTCGAACCAGCGCTGCGCTTTTCAGCGCTCGTTTTTGCCGTTGCTCTCCTGGCCACCGAAGTCCAGGCTCGGGTGACGATCACGGTCGTCTACCCGAGGGAAGGACAAACGATCACGGCCACGGATTCCACCTTCATCTTCGGCCAGGTCTCACCACCGACTGCTTCTCTCACAATCAACGGCACTCCGGTTCCTCTTTATCCCAACGGCACTTACCTGGCTTACCTGCCTGTGCACGTAGGACCGTTCGCCTTTCGGTGCCGCGCCGTGGCCGGAGCCGAGGTGGACACCTTGACGCGTCACATCACGGTTCGCGCGCCGCTGGAATCTTGCCGCCAGGATTCGCTGGTCTACGATCCGCGTTACGTCTTCCCGAACGTGGACGCCGAGCTTTTGCCTGGGGAGCTCATCAAGGTGAGCATCAAAGCGACGCCAGGTTGCTCGGCAAGCTTCGCAATCGAGGGTGTGACGGATTTCCTCCCCATGGCAGAGCAACCTCCGGCACGTAGCTTCTACTGGGGTGAGGCCGTTTTTGGGAATGCCAAGCTGGAAGATGCGCCGCTGTTGCGCGGCATCTACACCGGTGTTTACCGGCTTCAGCCCGGTGACACAGCCCACGCCGCTGCCGTGCGCATTCGCCTGGTCAAACCGGACACGCACGACACGCTCCAGGTGGTGGCGCCAGGTACCGTGACGGTGTGGTCGGACTCCGTACCGCGGGTCGGCAAACTGCGCTGGGAACTCACCGTGGCCCGAACCGGTCCCGGACTGGGCTACGACCTGTTTTTCCCCGAAGGCGTGCGCGTGGAGCTGCGCGGCAGGGTAGGTGGTTACTACCGAGTGTGGCTCTCGGACACAGAGGAGACGTGGGTGCCGGTTTCGGCCGTCAAACTGCTCCCGGCGGGCACGCTGCCACCTGAGTCGGTGATCCAGGTGTGCCGGGTGGAGGAGCTGCCGCACTACGGGCGCGTGCACGTGTTCACACACGCGCGGTTACCGTTCAGGGTGCGACAGATCTCGGATCCCCCTTCGCTGGTGGTCACTTTCTACGGCGCCACGGCCGAGACGGACTGGATTCGGCATGAGTTCCCGAGCCAGGTGGTACGCGAAGTGCGCTGGTTCCAGCGACGACGGCACGTCTACGACCTGACAATCGAGCTGAAGCAGGCGCACCACTGGGGCTACGACGCGCGCTACGAGGGGGACGACTTTGTGCTGGACATCAAGAAAGCGCCGCGCCCGGCGGGCTGGCCGCACTCGCCTCTGAGGGGACTGACCGTGCTACTGGATCCAGGACATTTTCCCGATCTGGGAGCCGTTGGGCCGGATGGCTATCAGGAGAAGGACGCGAACCTGTCGCTGGCGCTGGTGGTTAAGCGCGCCCTCGAGTCGAAGGGCGCGACAGTTTTCCTGACCCGCGACGACGGGCGCCCGGCGAGCCTCAGGGCCAGACCCATCCTGGCGCGCGTGTTGCGCCCGGACATCTTGCTCAGTTTGCACCACAACGCTCTACCCGACGGCGTGAACCCTTTCGAGAACCACGGCACGAGCACCTACTACTACCACCCACAGAGCTATGAACTGGCCGTCGCAATCCAGAAGTACCTGCTCGACGCTCTGAAATTCAAGAACTTCGGGCTCTACTACGACAATCTGGCTCTGTGTCGGCCGACCCAGATGCCCGCTGTGCTGACCGAGCCAGGGTTCATGATGTACCCGCCGGAGCTGCTTCAGATCGAGTCCCCTGAGTACCGCAAGAAAGTGGCCAGGGCGGTGGTCAGGGCGCTGGAAGAGTTCGTACGGGAAAATGCGGACTGATGCCGTGAGTGCGAAGAAAGAACATCCCAAGTTGACCGAACACGAGTACCGGTTCTGCCCCCGTTGTGGTACCGCACTTGTGCGGCAGTTTCGACACGGTCGGGTACGGCCTGTCTGCCCGGCCTGCGGGTACATCCAGTATCTGAACCCTGCCCCGGCTGTGGCCGTGGTTTTGTTGCAGGGAAACGACGTGCTGCTCGTCCGGCGTCGCTACAGCCCACGCAAGGGTTACTGGAGTCTTCCCGCCGGGTTCGTGGAGTGGGACGAAGACATTCGCACGGCAGCCGTTCGGGAGGTGAAAGAGGAGACAAACTGCGACGTTGAGGTGGGCGAGGTTCTGGGCGCCTTTTCGGCTTTCGACGACCCGCGCACTCACGTCGTGCTGATCGTTTTCGCTGGCAAATTGAAAGCCGGTTCGCTACGTGCCGGCGACGACGCCACGGAAGCGCGCTTCTTCCCGCTCGACGCCTTACCGGAGGACATGGCCTTTGCCGTCCACCGGCAGGTGCTGGAAGAAGTGCGCGACAGGCGAAAAAACGCTGCCGCGGAACAACAAAGCGAGGTTTTTTGCGAAACCGAGTCCACGAACGGTTAGCGAAAAAGGTCTACAATCTTGATCTGCGTTCATCTGTGTCCATCTGCGGTCCCGCCCCGAATGAATTCGGGACTACGTCAGATGCAAACCCACTCAAGTGGGTTGTGCTGGGGGGGCGGCACGAACGAGTTAACGTTCAGACGTGTAGGATCCGACCTGTACCACTACTCCACTGCAACAGCAAATTCCGCACAAACCAACC
>JAADFT010000208.1 GCA_013152765.1 Calditrichota bacterium
ACGCCGATGACACCTTCGATGGCAAGGTAGTGGAGCTTCAAAATCCGTCCCGTCCGCTGAATTCACGAAACTGCTAAGAGGCAAACCCGTCTGAGCTGTTACCCGCACGTACACCGAAGCAGTCGAAAAACGTCGCGTTACCGTCCTGCGTCTGCCAGCTCGCCGCACCACGCAGGCGCCACCACTTGCAGGGGCATTAAGGAAACCGCGCGCCGAGCGCCCCGTGCCCCCGCAGGCTGTCTACTGTTGCTCCGGGCTTTGCACCTCAGCGCGCAGCAGCAACTCCGCCGGGCCAAAGAGGTGAACCGACTTGCTGTCCCGGCATGAGGCCAGCAGCGATGCCGCCGTCGTTCCTAAGGGCTCCAGCAGGTCCCCGTTCGCAACGTCCGCCAGCGGCTGCAAAACGAAACGCCTGCGCGTCAGCTCAGGATGCGGCAGCTGAAGACGTTCCGTGTGCAGCTGCACACCCTGCACCAGCAGCCAGCGTTCGCGGGCCCCAGCGCTCTTGTCTCACGCGCCCGCGTTCGGCCTCAATCTGCAAACAAAAGTTCAGCAGATCCTCTGGCGCCAGGCACGTGCTGACGGCTATCACCGCGTTCAGGTAGTTCGGCTGAGGAATGTCACCGACCGGCTCTGTTTCGTAGACGGCCGAAACAGCCTCAAGCTTCACCTCCGGGTGGGATGCGAGCGTCCGCACCGCGTACCGAAGGTTCTCCAGCCGATCCCCAAGATTGGACCCAAGACCCAGGTAAGCCCTGCGCCAGTCAGGCTGGGCGCACAATCTCCACCTCCACGTTCTGGACGAGTCCCCGCATGGGCGGCGAGGGCTTCCGCACGCGCACAAGCACCTCTTCCACCGGAAAACGCTCCAGCAGGGCCTGCGCAATCGCCTCGGCAATGGCTTCGACCAGGTGAAAGCTGTTTTCCAGCATCACTTCTTCCACCACGTCGTAGATCTCGCGAAAATCCACCGAATCTTCGATCCGGTCGGTACGGCACGGTTCGGAGAGATCCAGAGCCATCTCCACATCCACCTCAAAACGCTGCCCGTAAAGACGCTCTGTCTCCTCCACACCGTGGTGCGCGTGGAAAAGCATGCCGTTGACGCGCAGGATGTCCTCAGCCATGGAGTTGCTTTCTCTAAGTCATGGGGTTCGTACGCCGCAACCGCTAACCTTTGAGCCGAAAATCTATCAAAAAAGCCCGACATTGTCAAGGTGAAAAAGCCGCGCGGCTACGCCCAAATAATTGACTTTTCGATAGGTTGGAAGCACATTCCAGGCCGCTCCGTTAAAGAAACTCTGCACGAAACCGATAGCTTTGTTGACAGAGCAGAATGTCCGGAATTCTTGCCCGAGGGCCGCAGAACGAAGCAAAACCGCGGCCTCCCGGGACACCGAAGTGTTTTCGGCAACAAAGACTCCGGACCGGGCTTCAGAACACAGACCACCAACCCAGCGCAGCCAACAGGCTCGGGACTGCACATCGATGCTTTCTTCCAAGCGGCAGGGAGATGTCGTTCTCGTCTCATTCACGGGGACAAACGCGCTCGACATCAACAGCGTGGAGGCTTTTCGGGAGCAAATGACCCGCCTGCTTGCCGGGGCGCGTACGGTTGTCCTCGACATGCAGAACGTGGATTTCGTCGATTCGGCGGGACTTCGGGCGCTAATCTGGCTGCGACGGGAACTGACCCGGAAAGGGCGAAGGCTGATCCTCTACCGCTTGCGGCCGAGCGTGCGAGACGTGCTGGAGGTGACGCGCCTGATTCGCATCTTCGCGACCTGCTCGGATCCTTCAGAGCTGCGCCGGATGCTCACACAGGGCGCGAAGACAGAGGCGGCCGCCGACAGGGCGAAACTGCAAACCATCATCTACCCGAACGGGGCCATTCTCCAGGTTGAGGATTCGGACACGCTGAACCAGGACGACGCGCGGTCGGTGGTGCGGCAGGCTGGTTCCCTTGCCAGGCCCGGTCGTCCAGTGATCCTCGACCTGCGAAACGTACAGTACGTGGATGCCGCGGCTTTGTGGTTACTCACAGACGCGTTGCGCCGAGCCAAGGAAGCCAAAAGCGCGCTGTACGTGCTTGTGAATTCCGAAACGCTGAAGCAGATCTTCGAAAACGTCCCCGCCTGGCGTGGGTACGTCATCCATTCGGAGCACGATTTGCCCGGGCTCGTTTCGGGGAAGAAGGAGTCGGCAAACGAGGGCAAGGAAAAGTTCGTGGACCTCGGCCTCATGCTTGGAGCAACGGGGACGTGAGTGTGCTGCTCCAGCACAGAGCGAGTTTTGCCACGCTGCACTCGCTCACAAAGCCCAGGACGCCAAGGGTCCGCTCCACCCCGGGACTCGATTCCGGGAGCCGAGAAGTCTCAGCAGAATCCCGAGGTGCGAAAGCCGCCGAGTTTCTGGCGCTCAGGGGCGGGCATCGGTTTCTGCACTTGCTCTGAGGAAAAACAGTCGCTGAAACGCGACGAACACGCGGAACAAGGAGTACCGTCGTGAAAAATCTGGCCGACAGGATTGGCTTAGAAAAAGACCTGGTCCTCACACTGGCCTTCACGTTTCTGGCGCTGGGCGCGGTCAATTTCTCCCTGTTTCCCTACGACCCCGGCTTCCTCACCGTCGCTCCCAACCCCTACCTGATCGCCGTTCTGGTGGGAGCCGCCCAGTTTGGGCTGGCGGGAGGACTGTGGTCCGCCCTGCTGACCGTGGTCCTCGTCCTCGCTGAAGGTTCTCTCGTGCGGCCCGCCAGCTTCGGCGTCGGGTTTTCGTGGAGCAGCTACCTGCCGGTCGTCGTGCCGGCTCTGGTGATTGCCATCGTAGCAGGCGAAATCCGCGAGCACAGCAAAAAGCAGATCTTCCGACTTCAGGACCTGCGCCGAAAACTCGAGACCGAAAACAAGCGAATCAAAGAGCAGCTCCTCGCGGTCACCCAGGTTAAGGAAGAGCTGGAGCAGCGCATCCTGGGCCAGGAAACCACCGTCCACAGCCTCTACAAGGCCACCAAAGAGCTGGAGACGCTCGAAGAGGATCAGGTTTACCAGGGCATCCTCAGGGTCACGGCGAAGTTCACCGGCGCCGAGAAGATCTCGCTTTACGTGATCGACTACTCCGTGGATCAGGCCCAGAGGGTCGCTGCTCTGGGCTGGGAACCGGATCCGCGACCGACCCGCTTTCCACTGGACCACCCGCTGATCGAGCGGTTGCTTGAGAAACCAGAGATCCTGACCGTCAAGGAGATTCGCAGCGACCCCGAGCTCGAGGCCCAGTG
The DNA here is from genome assembly GCA_013152765.1 of Calditrichota bacterium. Classification (GTDB taxonomy): domain Bacteria; phylum Zhuqueibacterota; class Zhuqueibacteria; order Oleimicrobiales; family Geothermoviventaceae; genus Geothermovivens. The sequence goes on from JAADFT010000208.1 coordinate 3,278, forward strand.
GCAAAAGGGCGAGCCGCACGCGCTCGTGTACGTGCCAATCGTCGCGCAGAAAGTGGTCATCGCTTTCCTGACAGTGGAGGCAATCCCGTTCATCAAGCTCAACGCCCCAACGATTCGCATTCTCGGCATGATCGCCGATCTGGCAGCACCAGCCATCACCAACGTGGTGAAGTTCGCCGAACTTCAGGCCAAAGATCAGGTGGACAAGCTCACAGAGCTGCGCAACGCGCACTACTTCCGCGAGGCCCTGGAGAAAGAGCTGCGCCGTACGGTTCGGCACAACCTGCACCTCTCGGTACTGGCCTTCGAAATCGCCAATCTGGACCAGATCGAGACCCGCTTCTCTGCTGAAACGCGGGACCTGGTCGTCAAAGTGGTTGGCAAACTGATTCAGCGCAACCTGCGAGAAATTGACCTCGTGTGCGCCGGCCCACGGCGAGGCGCCTACTACGTGATGCTGCCCCTCACGTCTCTGAACGACGCCCTGAAGGTGGCCGAGCGTGTGCAGCAAAAGGTGCAAAACGCCTCCAAGTACTTCGGCAGCACGGACATTACGATTCAGCTCGTGTACGGCTTCTCGACTTACCGGCCCTACATCCGGGAGGCGGAGCAACTCATTCAGCTGGCAGAGCAGTCTCTGGAGCTGGCGAAAAAGCCGGCTGTAACGCACGAATCGAACCCTTCGGTCAAGAGCACGAAAGCAAATGCGGTTTCTCAGGCGTAGCCGGAAGGAGGATCTGACCCGCAATTTGCCGGAACCAGCTTTCCGGCCGGAGACAATTGCGGAAGCCAAACGGGCGCTCGATCTCGGGCTCATCGACATCAGCGAGTACGTGGAGATCAGCCTGGCTCTGGAGCCAATCGTGGACGCCCTGAGCGATCCGGACCTTGGCGTTCGGCGCAAGGCCATTCTTGACCTCGCCAAGCACCCGAACCGGGCCTGGGCGGTGCGGAAACTCCAGGAGCTCCTTCGCGACGGCTCCGAAGAAGTGCGGCTGTACGCAGCCGAAACGCTGGACCGTTTAGACAGGGGCTACCAGCAAGCCATGTACAAAGTCGAGACCGCCCTTCGCCGGAAGGAAGAAGACGGGTTGTGGCGGAGTCTGGCCAGGCTGTTTTGCGAGTACGCCGAAGCGGGGCTGCCAGGCGAAACCATCGGGCGCTGGTACCTGAAAAAGGCCGAGAAAATCCTGAATCGCCTACTGGAGCGGTCCCCGGACAACGTAGCCGATTTGCTGCTCCGAGGCAAGGTACGCAAATTGCTGAAGCAGTACACGGACGCCTTTGGCGACTACAAGAGAGTGCTGCGCACCGATCCGGGAAACCACGAGGCCTACTTCGCCCTGGCAGAAATTTCCTACCTGCTTGGCGACTTCGACTCGGTTGTGCACAGCGTGAAGCGACTTTCGCAAGCGCCTCTTCCCGAGGAAATGGAACAGACAGTGGAGTTCTGGCTCGACAAATGACGGCCAAACCGCCAAAACGACACGCACCTGTTCTGGATCGCTGGACTGCGGTGCTCCTGACCTTTGCTGCACTCCTGGCCTTCGCAGGACAGACGCGTTCCGCCACGCCAGTGAAGCGCGACATCCTCGCCCTGTACAAGTCGAGCGAACACCGTAGCGAAGAAAACTGTGAAATTCACGAGTTGCTGGAACTGCCGCTGAATTTCCTCGGATTTCGGGTAACCTACGCCGACGCAGAGTCGCACCTGCCCGGCCCTCGGGAAATGGAGCGCTACCGGGCCATCGTGACCTGGTTTCAGGCGGAGGGCATGCGCGGGGCTTCGCGCTACCGGCGCTGGCTGTTGAACCAGCTCGACGCAGGGAAGCGCGTGATCATCTTAGGCAATTTCGGAGCCAGCGCCGAGCTCGGCAGCGAGAGTACGACGCAGGATGTCCGCGACGTGAAGCGCGTGTTCGCCAGGCTGGGTGTCGTTTGTGAACCCGACCGCTGGATCCCGAAGAACAATCTGCGATTCCTCTGGCGTGATCCAAAGCTGGCTGCCTTCGAACGGGATCTTGCCAAGGCCAGTCCCCCGGGGTTGATGCCTGTCTTCACCCGAAATCCTCGCGTCAAACCGGTGGCGACCTACCGGGCCGTTGGCTCAAGCGGGCAGCCGATTCTGGGCGCGTTCATTTCACCCAGAGGAGGCTACGTTGCCTCCGGGCTCGCCTACGTCCAGTTACCCGGCAGCGAAGACGACTTCAAAACCCAGTGGTACATCGACCCCGTGCGTTTTCTGTCCGAAGCGTTGGACTG
>JAADFT010000209.1 GCA_013152765.1 Calditrichota bacterium
GAGAACTGCCCTTCCTCGTAATCTGGATTCGTGACCACCTCGGCAGCGATTCCGCGCAGGGCCCCGGCAATTCGGTCCGCAGCGTGGCCGAGCACTACCACGCGAGGTGCCAATCCCGCCTGGCGCGCGGCCTCAACGATCTGCTCCGCAAAAGACCATTGCCCCCAACGAGCAAGCGCCTTGGGGGACCCAAAGCGCTCGGACTTCCCTGCGGCAAGGATGACAGCCGCGACGCTCACGTCGGCACCGCGTCTTTCTTTTCCAGCACGCGCTCGCGCATGGCCATGTGCGCGACGTCCGCACCTCGCCTGACGGCCACCATTTCGGCCGCCACAGCCACGGCGATTTCCTCCGGAGTCTCCGCACCGATGTCGAGCCCCATTGGCGCGCGCACCCGCTGGATGACTTCCTCCGGAACACCAAGCTCGCGAAGCTTCTCAAACGCGCTCTTCACCTTGCGCCAATCATGCCCAGGTAGGCGAGCGGCTTGTCCACGACCGCCTGCAGGATCTCGTCGTCGTGTCCGTGCCCGTGGGTTACGATGACGACGTACGTGTTTTCGTCCGCCTCCAGGCCACGCGCAATGTCTACGTAGTTGCCTTCCAGCCACTCGTGTGCCTCGGGGATGCGCTCAGCTGTCGCGAAGCCGGGGCGATTGTCCACGACCACCGTGTGGAACCCCAGCATCGCGCCAACACGCGCCACGGCCGAGCCCACATGCCCGGCGCCAAAAACCACAAGCTTCTGCTTCGGATTGATCGGCTCCACGTAAACCTCCATCACGCCGCCACACCGCATCCCCAGGTCGTCCTCAAGCAAAAACCGCTTCCGGAGGGGGCGACCCTCGCGGATGGCCTGCAAGGCCAGCTCCACCGTGTCCTTTTCAAACGCACCGCCACCAACGGAGCCAACGACGCTGCCGTCCTCGCGGACAACCATTTTCGAGCCCACCTCGCGCGGCGTGGACCCCTTGGATTCCACCACGATCGCCAGCGCCCCTCGCTCGCCGTGGCGTTCCATTTCCGCGAGCGTTTTCCAGATGTCCGCAGCCACCGCTTCCCTCAGCTCGCCAGGGCCTGCTGCAGAGCGCGTTTCACCAGCGTCTTGGCCAGCGGCACTTTGTACGCGTTGTGCTCCAGCGGACTTGCCCCTTCCAAAGCGAGGTCAGCAACTCTTTCCAGAACCTCGTCCGTCGGCTCGACGCCGGTCAGCGCAGCGTTCGCCTTCCCGGCCAGCCACGGCACAGGTGCCACACCGCCAAGCACAATCCGTCCGCCCGCGACCTTACCGTTACCGGCCTCTTTTCTCAGCACGGCAGCCACCGAAACAACCGCGAAGTCCCACGCCCCTCGTTCCGTGAATTTCACGAAGGCGGCTTTCGCACCGTCGCTTGGGGGTACTCGCACCCAGGTGACAACCTCTCCCGGTTCCAGCACGTTCTCGCGACGCACGTCCTGGGAAGGCAAAAGGAAGAAGTCGTCCAAAGAAACCGTGCGTTTGCCCTTTGGGCCGACGATCTCAACCGAAGCCCCGTAGGCGCGAAGCGGCACAGCCAGGTCGGACGGGTGAACGATGTAGCACGGATCCCCGCCCAAAATGCAGTGGTACTTGTTCTGGCCCACCGCGGCCGAGCAGTAGTCGCCGCCTCGCCGCAGGCAGGGGAAGTCGCCACGGAAGTACCAGCACTGCGGGCGCTGGCAAAGATTCCCTCCGACAGTGCCCATGTTGCGAATCTGCGGGGTTCCAACGGCGGCTGCAGCCTGGGCAAGGGCGGGGTATTTTGCCCGCACGACCGGGTGCTCCTCGACGTCCGTAAGCGTCGCCAGGGCTCCGATGCTCAGCCCCTTACGCTCGTCGTAGGTGATCTCCGTCAGTCCCGGGACCGTTTTCAAGTTCACAACCAGGCCAGGCCGCACAAGTTCGTCCTTCAGCATGGTCATGAGGTCCTGACCACCCGCGATCGCAACTGGCGTCCTGTCCTGCTGGCCCAGAAGGCGAACAGCTTCCTTAATACTCCCTGCGTTGGCATGTTCGAACGAAACCATGGCCGCCCTCTTTGTTTGGCCTAAAACCGCACGGTAAACTCCGCGCAGCCACGCCGTCTACCCGAACGGACTTTGCCGTTGAGATGTTCGCTCCGCCGCCCTCACCGGCTCACGCTTTGCCCAATGCTCGCAGAACCCGATCCGGCGTGATGGGCAGTTCCTTCACGCGCACACCGATGGCGTTGTACACAGCGTTGGCGATGGCCGCAGCCGTCGGGATGATGCACGGTTCCCCAATCCCTTTGCCGCCCACGGTGTTCGCCTTGGTGTCCGCCTCGCTGACGATGATCACTTCGATCTCCGGAATGTCTGCGAGAGTCGGGACCTTGTACTCGTGGAGGTTGGGGTTCACCTGACGCCCCACCTGGGGGTCCAGCCAGCGCTCTTCCGTCAGAGCGTAGCCCATCCCCATGATGATGCCGCCCTCAAACTGGCTGCGTACGGTAAGCGGGTTGATCGCCCGGCCGATGTCGTGCGCCGCCACGATTTTCAGCACACGCACTTTGCCCGTCTCCACGTCGACCTCAACTTCGGCAAACTGCGCCCCGAAGGAATTGATCGTGTAGCCTTTCGGATTCGGGCCACGCGCACCCGTGGTGACCACCATGTTGTTGCCCATCTTGCGAGCGGCCTCTTCAAAGCTCACCGACTTCGAGGGGTCCTCGGTCAGGTAGTAGCGCCCTGGCTCGTACGACACCCGCTCGGGTTCCACGCCGAGGACCGCGGCTGCGTAGTCTTTCAGACGCTCCCTGGCTTCGACGGCCGCAGCCTGCACCGCGGGGGTAAGCGAAGCCGCTGTGATGCTGCCACCGCTCGTGGGTCCGTACGGGCACAAGGCCGTGTCACCGATGACCACGGACACACGGTCCAGATCAAGCCCCAGCTCTTCGGCCGCAACCTGCGCCACGATCGTGCGCGTTCCTGTTCCGATGTCCTGCGACCCCGAGTGCACCACCACGGTGCCATCCCGGTTGATTTCCACCGTCGCGAAGGCGGGCGGTCCACCGCCGCCACCCCAAATCTGCGACGCCACGCCGAGTCCGCGCTTCAGAGGCCCCTTGCCCGAGCCGGGCACTTTGTTGCGCCTCTCGTACCAGCCAATCGCCCTGGCCCCGGCCTCGTACGCCTCTTTCAGGCGCTTGCTCGTGTACGGCCGTTTGCGCACCTGATCAATCTCGGCAATGTTCGCCATCCGGAAGTCGAGCGGATCCATGCCGATCTTTTCGGCCAGCTCATCCAAAATCGAGTCCAGGGCAAAGAAAGCCTGGACGTGGCCGGGAGCTCGCATTGCCCGCGCAGGACCGGTATTCACGTAAACTGTGTACTCCTCGGTCCTCACGTTGGCGCATTTGTACATCTCACGGGCAGGGGTCCCCAGGTAAGCGGAACCCGAGCGGTAAGCGCCACCAGGCCCGACGGACCACAGCGAGATGGCCGTCAGAGTGCCGTCCTTCTTGGCCCCGACCTTCAGCTTCTGCACCGAAGCCGGTCGGTTGCCCATCGAGAGAAACTCGTCCTTGCGCGGCGTTACCACCTTCACGGGCCGACCGATTTGCCTGGCCATCAGAGCGGCCATCACGGTGTGCTTTTCGATGCCCAGCTTGCTCCCGAAGCCGGCACCCATGAAAGCGTTGATCACTCGCACCTTGTTCAGTGGCACCTTCAGAATGCTGGCGATGCCCTGCTGCACCCGGAACGTGGCCTGTGTACTCTCCCAAATCGTGAGGCGATCGCCCTCCCAGTTCACCACGCACACATGCGGCTCGAGAGGAGCGTGATGCACAACCTGCGTCCTGAATGTGTCTTCGACCACCGCGTCGGCCTCAGCGAAGCCTTTCTGGATGTCGCCGCGTTCGTAAATCCTCGGCTTGCCGTCGCGGACGTTGCCGTTCTTGAACAGCTTCGGCGCCGTAGGCTTCATCGCCTCCTCGGCATCCAGCACAAAGGGCAGCTCTTCGTACTCGACGTGGATTTTGCTCAGAGCCTGTTCCAGCGCCTCTTCCGTCTCTGCCACGACAAAGGCAACCTCGTCTCCCTCGTACCGCACATGCGGATCGAACAGAGTGGAGTCGCGGTACCAGCGAATTTTCGGCGCGTTGACGTAGGTCATGATTCCGAGCACGCCGGGCACCTTCTCAGCCTCGGACGTGTCAATCTTGCGGATCCGTCCGTGCGGAATCCAGGATCGCAGCACGCGGCCGTAAGCCATCCGCGGCAACTGGATGTCGAGGGCGTACCTGGCGTCGCCGCTGGTGCGCGCGTAGCCGTCCACACGGGGATGCCCTTTGCTCGCCACGCGCATTGACCGCTCGGGCGCCCAGGCTTCGGGCTCCTTCTCGGGCACCTCGGCGATGGTCTCGATGAAGCCTTCTTCGAAATCGAAAACGGAACGAACCAGTTTCTTGGCCATGACTTTGCCTCCCTCGCCCCGGGGAAACGCGCAGTGCCGCCTTTTGCGACGGGCTCTACGCCCTCTTGGCTACACTTTCGACTGCTCGCAAAATGCTCGGGTAAGCAGCGCATCGGCACAGATTTCCGGACATGCCGCGCACGATTTCCTCGCGCGTAGGATGTGGATTCTTCAACAGCAGCGACTTGGCCGCCAGAATCTGTCCCGGCGTACAGAAGCCGCACTGCAGCGCGTCGTGCTCCACAAAAGCTTTCTGCAACGGGTCCGGCTCTTCCCCGTTCAGCAGGCCCTCAATGGTGGTAATCTCGTGTCCTTCGGCCTCCACAGCGAGGATTTGACACGAGTACACCGCCTTGCCGTCGAGCAGTACCGTGCAGCTTCCGCACTCGCCCCGATTGCAACCCACTTTCGTGCCGGTAAGGTGCAGATGTTCGCGGATGGCCTCGACAAGCGTGGTTCGTGGCTCCAACCACAGGTTGTGGAGCCGACCGTTGACCTTCAGTGCAACCGGAACGCGGCCGTCTCTCGACTCCTGCTTCTCCTCAGCGCCCGGCCCGGCTACCGTGATCTTTGTGGCCACCGCCGTACCCACCAGGCCAGTCCCGAGGCCCTTCAGGAAATTTCGCCTTGAGACGCCTCCGCCCTCGTTTTCTTTCGTCATGCCGCTACCCCTGATTTGTAGCAAGCCACTTGTTCCGCGTCGAATCCTGGGCACATTTTCCCGGTGAAACCGACCAAAGCTACACAGGTCCGGGTTGAGTCCGCAAGTAAAAAATTGTCACGGGGATGCAACGACTTCGGAATGCGCGCGACCACCTCAAATCGCCTGAGGGGCGGTCTTTCTGCGGGCAAATTCCGCTGAGAAGATCAAGAAAGGAAAATCAGTCCACAGCGGGTGCGAGAAAGGCTCAAACCCACCTTTACTACTCGCACCCGGAGACTTCTCGGGTAGCCCCCACCCCAGACGAGTGCTGGCAGTCGCTGCGCCTAAGCCTACTACGTCACATTTGCTTTCTTACGGCAAGAGGCGCAACGTGGCTTTCAGCCCGGGGATCAAATCCCTGGGCTCCTTTCAAAGAGCGCCCGCTGCAGCGGGCTACACATCAACATCCTGACGTAGCAGAACTAAGCAGGAA
>JAADFT010000210.1 GCA_013152765.1 Calditrichota bacterium
TCGCCGCCCTTTACGGCTTTCAGCTTGTGCTCCTCCAGTACGGACCGCGCTGTCTCGAAAGTCATGTTCGTCACGTCGGGCACGTCGATGGCCTGGCCGTGCCGCGTGTAGGCCGGCATGACGATCCGATCCATGAGCAGGTAGAACAAGATCAACGCGACGAAAACGGCCAACCAGCGTTTCCAGCGAATGTGAACTCGTCCGCCGCGCGTTCGCGCGGCCCTGGCCTGCTGAACAGCGAAAAGCAGCATCATCCTGTCCTCACGAGTCGGGCAGCGAAAACACCGTCTAAGTCATGACGATGTGGGAACGTCCGTACGTACCCTTGTTCGGTTGTAAAGCGATTGTCGACGATGTTCGTCGCAGGTTCAAGGGAAAAATCCGGGTGTTTCTGCAAGAAAATCCTGACGACCTCCTCGTTTTCCTCCTGTTCCAGCGTGCAGGTACTGTACACGACCACTCCCCCTGCTTCCACAGTGCTCGCAATGCCGTCCAAAATGGCCAGTTGCGTTGTCTGCAGCTTTAGGATGTCATCCTCAGAACGCTGCCAGCGCGCGTCCACTCGCCGTCGCAGTACGCCCGTACCGGAACAGGGTGCGTCGATCAGCACTTTGGTAGCTGCGGCGAAAGGCGGAGCCTTCGCGTCCGCGCAGACGTAGCGGACGTTCTCCAACCCAAGACGTTGCGCAGCGCTCCGGATGAGCCCCACTCGCTTAAGCTGAAGGTCGCTGGCGAAGACAAGACCGCGTTTTCCACCAAGCAACTGCGCCGCCGCGGTGGTTTTGCCACCAGGAGCTGCGCAAACGTCCCAGAGTTTGTCTCCTTCCTCAAGCTGCAAAAGAGCGACAGCCAGACTCGCGCTCGGATCTTGCGGTGTAACCGCTCCCTCTCGAAAAGCCCGCAGAGATTCGACCCCTTGTGGCAGATGCTCGAGCCGGAGGTACTCGTGAAAGCCGGGAACCGTCTCAACCGCAATTCCTTCGGAGATGAGCGACGCTTTGACCTGTTCAACCTCAAAACGAGCTGTGTTAACGCGCACGAACAGCGGCGCTGGGCGGTTGTTGGCTTCGAGCAGGGCTACGGTTTCCTCGCGACCGTAGCGATCGAGCCACCTTTTGACCAGCCACTGGGGGTGGCTGTGGGCAATCGAAAGACCGCGCGCCGACTCGAGGTCGGCCGGCAAAGGGCGTTGGGTCCGCAAAGGTTCGAGGCGACGTAGAATCGCATTCACCCGACCAGCCCACTGGCTTCCGCCGGTTTCTTTGGCCAACTCAACCGCCTCGGACACGATCGCGTAGCCGGGCGTTGACGGGTGAAAGAACAGCTCAAACGTGGCCAGTTCGAGAATGGCTTTCAGTTCGAGTGGTGCGCGAAAGTAATCGCCACGGTAGCGTTTCTTGAGGACCCAACGCAGGTACAACCGCCAGCGGACGCATCCGCGGACCAGCTCAGAAACCAGAGCTCGATCCCGATGGTCAAGGCCACTTTTTCGGAGCTCGGAGCGCAGAAGCAGGTCCACGTAGGCGCGACGACGCTCGGCCGTTACCAAAATCCGCACGGCGAGACGCCTGGCGGTCAGCCGCTCTTGGCCCGTCTTCGCTGACTGAGTTGTCAGAATCGCGTTCCCTTCTTCGTGCGTCACTTCAGAACTGCCAACCCCAGACCAGGATGTGTCCTGCCTTGAGTTCCTCGCTCGAGATCGAGCCTGCTCACGGCGCAGCTGAATTTCACCCCTTGTTTCCGCACTCAACGAAGCCATCCAGCAAGCACGCACCGGACGCGGGTAGATCGTCTGGCAGGGACCTTCGGTCTACTCCTGAGGCTGTAACTCACCAACCTGTCAGGAGTCGGATGGCTGCGGCTCGAACCTCTCGCCTTTCGCCAGTTTGTAGCCTCGCAGGAATTCAGCGGCCTTCATGACCCGTTTACCAGCCGGTTGTAGCTCGAGAATGGAAACTGCTCCTCTTCCCGCTTTGACCAGCAGCTTGCCCTTCCTGGCGTCGGCCTCTACTACCGTGCCGGGTTGGGCGTCTCGCACTTCCTGCGGGATTTCGCTTTCCTCGATTTCAGCCGCTCGGTGAAAATTGATCAGACGATCCTTCCAGTACGAGAAAGCCGCTGGCTCCGGAGCGAGACCACGTATCAGCCGGGCCAGTTCCACAGCGGGCCTGGACCAGTCGAGCTGGCCCATCTCACGTGTTACTTTCGGTGCGCGCGAAGGCTCGCCTACCTGCGGGGAAGGCTTCACCGAACCCTCTTCGAGGCGGTCGATTGTTTCGAGCAACAGCTCCGCCCCCAGTTCCGCAAGGCGCTGGCGGAGCTCACCTGCAGTTTCCAGAGGTCGAATCTCCGTGGCGCGCTGCAGCAGGATGTCGCCGGTGTCCACCTTCTCCTGGATGAAGAAAGTGGTCACGCCCGTTGTGGTCTCGCCGTTGATGATGGCCCACTGGATGGGTGCGGCGCCCCGATACTTCGGGAGCAAAGAAGCGTGCAGGTTGATCGTGCCCATTTGCGGCATGGTGAACACCGCGACCGGCAGTATTCGGAATGCGACAACGACGAACAGGTCCGCCTTGTAGCTACGCAGCTCGCTCAGAAAGAGCTCGTCTTGAAGCTCGGACGGCGTGAGCACCGGAAGGCCGGCCTCGAGTGCGCGCTCCTTCACGACCGTTGGTTTGAGACGGCGACCACGACCACGGGGTCGGTCCGGCGCCGTTACAACCGCAAGGACCTGATGCCTCCCGGACGTAAGGAGCAAATCGAGAGACGGTACAGAAAAGTCCGCACTTCCGAAGAAAATGATGCGCATCAGAAGAACCTGTCGTGAGAACTCAAAGGTGACGCTGATTCGTCTGAGAAAAGAAACCGAGGCCCGCCGGCCAGGCGGAAACGTGCCACCAACCACTCGCGGCTGTGGTTAGACATCCACGAGTAAGCATTCATACCCTCTCAGCTGCGAGAGGCCCCAGCCTGCCTGCGACTTCTGAAGTGCTCCCTTAACTCTCGAGCTTTCTTGCCACGGAGCTGCGTGCAAGCTCGATTTTGACGTTGTCGGCGATTTTGACGATCAGGGTGTTTTCCTTCTCTTTCACACCGACCACCGTCCCGTAAATGCCGCCGGCGGTGACAATCCTGTCGCCTTTCTGAATCGAGGCCAGCATCTTCTGGTGTTCTTTCTGCCTCTTGGCCTGTGGCCTGAAAATCAAGAGCCACATGATGACGACAATGAGGATGATCGGCAGCCACATGGCCAGTGGATTGGGACTCTGTCCACTCTGGCCAGCGGGTTGACCCATGTAGAGCATCAGAGTTGCAAACACGTTGATCTCCTTTCGTTTGGTTTACCCTTTTGCGCGCCACAAAACCTGGCGCTGTGCTTCACGCGGCCTCTCTGTCCCGAGCGTAACGTTCGTAGAAAAGCGCTTTCCATTCATCGAAACGCCCGGCCGAAATGGCCGAGCGCATCTCAGACATCAGGCGATGGTAAAACGTGAGGTTGTGCAGCGTAGCCAGATGTAGTCCGAGAATCTCACCAGCCTGGAAAAGATGGCGGATGTAGGCGCGACTGAAGTTCGTGCAGGCGTAGCAGTTGCACGTTTCGTCGATCGGCCTGAAATCTTCCTTGAAACGGGCATTTTTGATGACAAGGGCACCCTCGGACGTAAACACGGTGCCGTTGCGGGCGTTGCGCGTGGGAATGACGCAATCGAAAAGATCGATGCCCGAGGACACGGCTTCCACCAGGTCTTCGGGTTTTCCAACGCCCATGAGGTAGCGAGGTTTCGCTTTCGGCAACATTTGCGCCGTCAGGCGCACGATCTTCAGCATTTCCTCCTTTGGCTCACCGACCGAAAGCCCGCCGATGGCGTAACCCGGGAACTCCAGGTCGATCAGGAAGCGGACGGATTCCTCGCGCAGGTCCGCGTAAACACTGCCCTGTACGATGCCAAAGAGGCTCTGCGGGTACCCGTAGAGCGGCTCAGTCGCTGCGAAGCGGGCCCGGGCTCGCTCGGCCCAGCGGTGGGTCAGATCCAGCGATTTCCTTGCGTACTCGTAAGTGCTTGGGTACGGCGGGCACTCGTCGAGGACCATCATGATGTCGCTACCGATGGAGCGCTGGATGTCCACGACGTTTTCGGGCGTAAAAACGTGCAAAGAGCCGTCCAGGTGAGAACGAAAATGGACGCCGTCTTCGCGGATCTTGCGGTACTGGCTCAGGCTGAACACCTGAAAACCGCCGCTGTCCGTCAGGATTGGCTTCTGCCAGGATGCAAAACGGTGCAACCCTCCGGCCTTCTCGAGGATTTCAGTGCCAGGCCTCAGGTACAGATGGTAGGCATTGGAAAGCATGATTTGGGTGCCGGTTCGGGTCAGATCATCCGGCGAAAGGGCTTTCACGGTGCCCTGCGTGCCGACCGGCATGAACGCCGGAGTCTGCACCTCACCGTGAGGTGTTCGGAGGAGGCCCAGACGAGGTCCGCTCGCGCTACCGCGTTTCAGCTCGAAAGTGATCCCCGGCTCGGTCACGAGAAAGCCTCCTCAAGTGCTTGTTGGAGAGTACGAACCGGGATCGCTTTGAAGCCTCTCCCCCGCCTTGTCAATCTCGACGCTGCAGAACGCGGCAGCATGACCCGCTGGAAACCCAGTCTGGCCGCTTCGGCTGCTCTGAGGTCGGCGTGCTGAACAGAACGTACCTCGCCGCCGAGGCCGACTTCGCCGAAAGCGACGAGATCCTGGGCCACAGGCCGGTTCAACGCACTCGACGCAATGGCCAGTGCAACGGCAAGATCAACCCCAGGTTCGTCCACACGGATGCCGCCGGCCACGTTGACGAAGACGTCGTGAGTGGCAATCTGCACGCCAGCCCGCTTCTCGAGGACGGCGAGGATCATCGGCAACCTGCGGGGATCGAAGCCCGTGGCACTGCGCTGTGGGACGCCGTAGTGTGTGGGGCTGGCGAGGGCCTGAACTTCGAGCAACAGCGGACGTGAACCCTGCAGGACGGGCGTGACGACCGAGCCTGGCGTCTTTTCCAAGCGCTCGGAAAGGAAAAGCTCGCTCGGATTCAACACATCTCGCAGGCCCTTGTCGGTCATTTCGAAGACACCGATCTCCGAAGTGGAGCCGTA
>JAADFT010000211.1 GCA_013152765.1 Calditrichota bacterium
TCGACAATCCCGATTCCCAGCGTTTTGTCCTGGAATTGGCTTTGAGCAATCTGAATACTTCCGTTTCCGGCCAGCCATTTCTGGCTGTACCCGGCCGTTTTGAACTCAGTCCGGCGTACCCCAATCCGTTCAACAGCAGCACCACGCTTCGCATCCAGGTTCCTCACGCTGCTCGTTTGCGCGTTGTGCTCTACGACGTCCGTGGGCGGCAAATCCGAACCCTCTTCGACGGATTCACACGTCCCCAAAGCTTACGCCTCACGTGGGACGGCCGAAGTTCGAACGGCCGATCGTGTCCAAGCGGCATCTACCTCTGTCGCGCGCAGCTTGGATCCCACACGCAGACTCGCCGGATCTTGCTCCTCAGGTAGCTCCCAGAACAAACAGAAAGGGCAGTCCAATGAACTCCGGAAGCAAGATCTGGAGGCCGTACCAGCACATCTTTTTCGACTGCGACAGCACGCTGACGCAGATCGAAGGCATCGACGAACTGGCCGACCTGGTCGGGAAAGGCGACGAAGTGCGCGAGCTAACCAGGCTCGCAATGGAGGGGAAAATTGACCTGGAGGAAGCGCTCAAGCGTCGCCTCGAGCTTCTTCGGCCAACGCGTGGGCAGATTGAAGAGCTGGGCGAGCTCTACGTCCGGCGTCTCGTGCCAGATGCCCGCGAGGTGGTACGAGCGCTGGTTTTCCTCGGCCGGCGGGTGTACATCGTGAGCGGCGGCTTCGTTCTGGCTTTGCGGCGGCTTGCTGCACACCTCGGCATTCCCCAGGCGAACGTGCTTGGCGTCGATCTCTGGTTCGACGAGCTTCAGGGCGAGTGGTTCCGCTACCACAAGCACCAGTACCGGCCAAATCCCGAGGAGCGCTACCTGGCTCTCGACCACAGCAAGCCAACAGTCCGGAGCACAGGCAAAGCAACGGCCATTCGAAATCTTGGCTCGCTCGACGGCGGGAGCATGCTTGTCGGCGACGGGGCAAGCGATCTGGCTGCCAAAGACGCTGTCGACCTCTTTGTCGGCTACGGCGGCGTCGCACGTCGCGCTACTGTGGAACAAAACGCCGATTTGTTTCTACCGCACCCAAGTCTGGCCCCCGCTTTGGCCTTGGCCGCAGGGCCTCGAGATGCCACCCGTCTGCTACATTCCGAGTTTGCAGGCGTTTTGCGAAGAGGTATTGAACTGCTCGTCACTTCAGCGGTCATTCGGCGCCCGGATCTGCGAGGCTTACCAGGCGAACTTCAGGCCTGGTTCCGCGAGCACGGTGTGGAAGAACCCGAACCGCAAACAAACGGGACATCTTGAAATGAGCAAAACCCAGGCAGACTCTCAGCGACTGCGTTTGTTCATCCCCGGGCCTACGGAAGTGGCCCCTGAAGTGCTGCAGGATTTCGCCAGACCACCCATTGGCCACCGCACAGATGAGGCCGGGGAGCTCATCTTTCGGGTCACCCGGAAGGCACAGAAGCTACTGCACACCACCCAGACGGTGTTGCTCTCGACCAGCTCGGCCACCGGTCTGATGGAGGCAGCAATCCGCAACCTGGTGCAAAGAACTGTACTCTGCGCGGTGAACGGCGCGTTCAGCGAACGCTGGTACAAAATCGCCGTTGCCAACGGCAAAGAGCCCGTACGGCTGGATTTTCCACCCGGAAAACCCGTGGATCTGGAAGCCCTGCGCAACGCGCTCCGCGAGCACCCCGTTGAGGCCGTGACCGTGGTACACAACGAGACATCGACAGGGGTGATTTCTCCGCTCGCGGAAATCGCCGAAGTGCTGCGCGATTTTCCAGAAACCCTGCTCCTGGTGGACGCCGTGACCTCAATGGGAGCCGTGCCGATTGCCTTCGACGAGCTCGGCCTTGATGTGTGCCTGGCCTCCGTCCAGAAAGCGTTGGCTCTGCCACCTGGCTTCGCACTCTGCGCGGTTTCAGACCGAGCTTTGGAGCGAGCGGCCAGCGTGCCAAACCGGGGCTACTACTTCGACTTCATTCTAATGAAGGAGTACGCGGACCGGGGTCAAACGCCGATCACCCCGTCGTTGCCGCATCTGTACGGTCTCGATCATCAGCTCAGCCGCATTCTTGACGAGGGACTCGAGCAGCGCTACCAGCGCCATCTTCGGATGGCTGCCCTGGTCCAGAACTGGGCGCGTGAGCGTCTGGCGCTTTTCGCAGATCCTGCTGCGCTTTCACCTACGGTTACCGCAGTAGCCACTGAGGACAAGATTGCCCCTCAGGATGTGCTCGCGTTTGCCCGGAAACACGGTTACCTCCTGGCTTCTGGTTACGGTCAGTTGAAGCACAAGACGTTCCGGATCGCCCACATGGGCGAGTTGCAAGAGCAAGACATTCAGGATCTCCTGTCAACCCTGGACCGTTTGTTTTGACCGGGCGAAGAAGGGATTTCTCCTTGAGAGGCTTTTGACCCGGCCGGTTTCTTCGCCGAACGGCAAGCGTTGCACGCGAGGGTCCCGAATTCTCCTCCGGCACGGGAGTTTTGAAAATAACCACTCCCTGATGAAGACGACGCACATCGGCGTCGCAAGAACAATCTTGGAATTCTCAACGCGCTGAGGCAACCATGGAAGAAGTGAAACCTGACCGCTACCGCATCTTAGTCACGGGCGAGATTTTGCCGGAAGGTCTGGCTCTGCTACAGGCCGAGCCGGACTTTCAGGTCGACGTCCGCACTGGCCTGCCTCGGGCAGAGCTACTGAAAATCATCCCGGCCTACCACGCGCTGGTAACACGCAGCGAGACCGCCATCGACCGCGAGCTGCTCGACGCCGCGGAGAACCTGAAGGTTGTTGCCCGCGGCGGTGTGGGGCTGGACAACGTGGACATCGACTACGCCAGCCAGAAGGGCGTGGCGGTGATGAACACACCCGGCGCCAACACCATCGCCGCAGTCGAGCACACGATCGGCATCCTTCTTGCGCTCTGCCGGCGGATTCCCTGGGCTCACCACTCCGTTCGCAGCGGCGAGTGGAAACGCAAGAAATTCCTCGGAACGCAACTTCAGGGGAAAACGCTCGGGATCATCGGGTTGGGTCGCATCGGCAGCCGCGTTGCCACCCGCCTCCAGGCTTTCGAGATGCAGGTCATTGCCTACGACCCGTACGTGAGCGTGGACAAGGCAGAACAAATCGGTGTTCCGCTGGTCGAATTCGACGAGCTGCTGCAGCGTTCGGATGTGCTGACCATCCACGCGCCGCTCACCGAGGAGACTTTTCACATGATCTCGGCGAGCGAAATCGCCCGGATGAAAGACAGAGCACTCCTGGTGAACGCCGCTCGGGGCCCCATCGTCGATCCAGAGGCTCTGTACGAGGCGCTCACAAGCGGCAAACTCGCCGGCGCTGCAATGGACGTGTTCGAAGAGGAACCTCCAAAGGGGTGCAAGCTGCTCCAGCTGGACAACGTCGTGGCGACACCCCACATTGGTGCAAACACAGTCGAGGCACAGATCAACGTCGCCGTGCAACTGGCCGAGCAGGTCATTGCCGCGCTCAAGCGCGACGAGTTCGAGAACTCCGTGAACATGCCCATCGCCAGCCGCGAAGAGTACCAGCGTCTGCGGCCTTTCCTGGAGCTCGCCGAGAAGATCGGGAAACTTCAGGTGCAAACGGTGCCGGGTCGTGTAGCGGAAGTCTCGGTGGAATACTACGGTGAGATTTCGAAGTACGTCAAACCCCTCACGGTAGCAGTACTGAAGGGCATTTTGGCCCCGATCCTGCGGGAGAAGGTCAACTACATCAACGCGCCTTACATCGCGGACGAACGCCACATTCGTGTGCGGCAAACGCGCTCATTCGAGCCTGTGGACTACACCAATTTGATGCGCGTCACCGTCACCACGGATCAGGCAGAGCAGACCGTTGCCGGCACACTGCTGAGCCGGACCATTCCTCGCATCGTCGAGATCGACGGCTTCGGACTGGACGTCGAACCTTCCGGTAGGTTCCTGATCGTCCGGAATTACGACCGCCCCGGGGTCATCGGGCGGGTAGGCACCATTCTCGGCAACGCCGGCGTTAACATTGCCGAGTGGCGCCTTGGCCGTCTACGCCGGGACGAGGAAGCGCTTGCCATCGTGAAGGTCGACGATCCAGTGCCCAAAGCCGTGATTGAAGAAATCGAGCGGCTCGACGACGTGGTTCGCGTGCTGCCGTTTGAACTCTGAAGAGCCCCGATGAACAAGAATGCCCTGTTTCGACGGCCTTTCTTGACGCCTTTTGCTTTGTTCGACAAACGCTCGCGTCGACTAACTGAAAGAAAAACACTTGCAACGGTCACGGTTTGTACTTACCTTTCCCCCGGAAGATCAGGGATAAGACAAGCTGCAAGGGGCGCAAGGCCATGCACGTTCTGGACATTCCAAAGGTGTTGCGTGACAAACTCGGAGAAGATGGCACCGAAGCGATGGTGAAAGTGTTCAACCAGATCGCTTCCGCCATCAGAGATGACGTCATCGAGATTACGGCTGAGCGATTCGAGAACCGACTCAGCGAGGAGCTGGCTCGAATCCGTGTCGAGATGGCACAGATGAGAAGCGAGCTTCGACAAGAAATCGCCAGCTTGAGCGCCGAACTACGGCAAGAAATTGCCAGTTCAAGCGCTGAGCTGCGACAGGAAATTACGAACTCAAACGCTGAACTACGGCAGGAAATTGCTAATTTAAGCGCCGAGCTGCGCCAGGAAATTACTAACTCAAACGCCGAACTACGACAGGAAATCGCAAAGTCAAACGCCCAACTCCGACAGGAAATCGCCAGCTCAAACGCCCAACTTCGGGAGGAGATCGCTAACTCCAATGCTCAACTGCGGGAAGAAATGGTCAACATCCGCAGCGAGTCGCACAGCGAAATCGTTCAGCTCGGCGCCGAACTGCGCCAGGAAATGGCACAAAAGCATGTCGAGACCATCCGCTGGATGTTCATCTTCTCGATCGGCCAGGTCGCAGTGCTCGTCGGGCTGATTCTCGCTCTCGTTAGGCGGTGACCTGTCGGGCCGCCTTCAGGTCACCTCGAATTATTTCCTCCCGCAACACCCCCTTGACGGCTCTCACAGTAGGCACCACGCACACGCCCGAAAT
>JAADFT010000212.1 GCA_013152765.1 Calditrichota bacterium
TCCGGAAGCAGCTTCTCCTCCAGGCGCTTCATCCGCTCCACCTGGGCCAGTTGCCGCCTCACAAAACCTTCGTACTTCGCCTCGATCTCCACCTGCTCGGCAACTTCCCTCCAAAACTTCTCAGCCGTCCGGGTGAACACCGGGTGGCGTCTGAGTGCACTAACCGTGCCCAGCAACCGAAGCGGCACTTCCGGACGCTTCAAAAGATCGTAGAGACTTGTCTTTTGACTCAGGGGGCGCGAGCCCACGCTTTCCAGCAGATCCCGTACTTCCTCCGGCTCCACCTTCGTGGTCCGTAACAGCTTCAGCACTTCCTCGATCGCTTCCTTCTTCCGCCGCACGCGCTCCCAGCGCTCGCGCGGCAGGAGCCCGACGTCGTAGCCCTTCTCGCTCAGCCGTAGATCCGCGTTGTCCTGGCGCAGCAAAAGCCGGTACTCCGCTCGAGAGGTGAACATCCGGTACGGCTCCTTGGTCCCCTTCGTGACCAGATCATCCACCAGCACGCCTGTGTACGCCTCCGAACGGTCCAGCACAAACTCCCCTTCGCCGCGCAGTTTGAGCACCGCGTTGATGCCGGCCACGATTCCCTGCGCCGCCGCCTCCTCGTACCCCGACGTCCCGTTGATCTGGCCGGCGAAGTACAGATGCTCCACGCGCTTCGTCTCCAGCGTGGGCTTCAGCTGCGTCGGCGGGAAAAAATCGTACTCGATCGCGTATCCTAAACGCGTAACCTCGGCCTTCTCGAAGCCCGGCAGCGTTCGGATCGCCCGCAATTGCACGTCCTCCGGCAGACTCGTCGCAAAGCCGTTCACATAGACCTCTGTCGTGTCCCTCCCCTCCGGCTCGACGAAAATCTGGTGGTGTTCCTTCTCCGCGAATCGTACGATCTTGTCCTCGATCGACGGACAGTAGCGCGGCCCCACACCCACGATCATCCCCGTGTACAGAGGGGAACGCACCAGGCCGTCCCGCAAAATCGCGTGCGTCTGCGGGTTGGTGTACGTCAGGTAGCAGGGGACCTGCTCCACGTCCACGCGCTCATGCCAGAAAGAAAACGGCACCGGGTCCGCGTCGCCGTCTTGCCGCGTCATATTCGAGTAATCCAAGGTTGACCCGTCCACACGCGGCGGCGTGCCCGTTTTAAGGCGTCCCGTTTCAAAGCCAAGCTCGACCAGGACCTCCGTCAGCCCCTTGGCCGGAAACTCCCCAGCTCGTCCCGCCGGAAACGCTTTCAGACCGATGAAAATCACCCCATTCAGAAACGTTCCCGCCGTAACCACCACGGCCTTCGTCTCGATGCGCGCGCCCGTTCCCGTGATGACAGCACGCACCTTCCCTTCCCGCACCTCCAAACCCACGATCTGCATCTGCTTCAGGTGCAGGTTCGGCGTCTGCTCCAGTGCGCGCTTCATCCGCAGACTGTACGCAATGCGGTCTTCCTGCGCCCTCGGCGACCACACCGCGGGCCCTTTGGAGCGATTCAGCATCCTGAATTGAATTCCAGCGTCGTCCGCCGCCAGACCCATTTCGCCCCCAAGTGCATCGATCTCGCGTACAAGATGCCCCTTCGCCAGGCCACCAATTGCCGGGTTACAGCTCATCTGGGCTACTGAAAAAAGATTCATGGTCGCCAGCAGCGTCCTCGCCCCCATCCGCGCACTCGCCAGCGCCGCTTCGCACCCGGCGTGTCCCGCTCCGACGACCACCACATCGTAGTCGCTGTACAACTTCTCGCTCATTGTTTCACGTGAAACATTTTGCACGTTCAGATTCCGTCACTTCCCAATGCAAAAGTTTTCGAAAATCCGATCAAGAATCTCGTCGGTCGTTACGTCACCCGTTACCTCACCGATCGCGTCCAGCGCTTCGCGCAGCTCGAAGGCGGTAAACTCGCTACTCAAACCGCTTTCCAGCGTCTTCTCCGCCCGTTTCAGCGCCTCCTCCGCCCGCACCAGCGCCTCGTACTGCCTGGCCGTCGTCACCAGCCACTCCGATTCTTCTCCCTGGCGCTCATCCGCTCTGCCGACCGCGATCTCTACCAACAGCTCTTCCAGCTTCTCCATGCCCTCCCCGCGGAGCGCCGACACCTCCACCCGCGGCCATCCCCGCGCCACAGACCTGGTCCAGTCCCGCAACCCCCGGTCAATCTTGTTCACAACCAACAGGCGATCCGAACCGGCGTCCTCTACCGAACGCACGATCTTCTCGATCTCGCCGCTCGCTTGCTCCACGCTACCGTCCACAACCAGTAGCACCAGGTCCGCCTTTTCTACTTCTCGCCACGTTCGATCGATTCCAAGAATTTCAACCCTGTCCGCTGTTTCGCGCAAACCCGCCGTGTCCACCAACCGGAACAGCACACCTCCAATTTCAACCGCTTCCTCCACCGTGTCCCGTGTCGTTCCCGGGACTTCTGTAACCAAAGCCCGGTCTTCCTCCAGCAAGGCGTTCAACAGGCTGCTTTTTCCGACGTTCGGTGGTCCCACGATCACCGTCCGCACCCCTGAGACCAGCCGCTTCCCTTTTCGGTACGATCGGACCGCCCGTCTCACCTCTTCCTGAACCCGACCCAACAATTCCCGGAGCTCGTCCCGCGACGCAAACTCCACGTCTTCTTCCGCAAAATCCAGCTCGAGCTCCAGGAGACCTGCAAATCGAACCAGCTCCTCACGAATCGCCCGCAACCTGCGCCCGAGAGTACCCTCGTACAACCGCAACCCGGCCCGCAACGCCGCTTCTGACTCTGCCTCAACAATCGCTTCCACCCCCTCCACCTGCGTCAGGTCCATCTTGCCGTGTAAAAACGCCCTGCGTGTGAATTCTCCTTTCTCCGCCACCCGCGCTCCAGCGTGGATTACCTCCTCCAGCACCCGCTGGGCAACCAACCTGCCCCCGTGACAGGAGATTTCCACCACGTCCTCACCCGTGTACGACTCCGGGCCCTTGAAAAACGCAAACACACCCTCGTCCAGAACTTCTCCGGACCTTGCCCGGATTCGCCGCACGTACAGGCGTCTCGCCTCCACCCGCTCCTTTTGAAGCAGTCCAAGACGGCACGCAATGTCCCACGCGTCCGCACCGCTTACGCGAATCACTGCAATCCCGCCCGTCCCGGGTGGCGTCGCAATGGCCGCGATTGTGTCCTCAACGCTTTTCATCCACGCCCCTCAAAAAAACAGCCCCACTCGGCCTTCGCTCAAGCAGGGCTGCCTCATCCCGATCCTTTTCTACCCGTTAACGCCTTGCTTTGCGCCCTTTCCCCTTTTTCCCTGCCTCCACCACGATCTCCGGCTCCGGAATCATCTTCTGCTGAATAATCGTAAGCACGTTGAACAATGTGTAGTAGAGGTTCAGTCCGCTCGGGAAATTGTTGAAAAGTAACATAAAAAAGATGGGCATCAGGTAGACCATTGCCTTCTGCTTCGGGTCGGTGATGCTCATCTTCTGCTGGATGAGCATTGTGATTGCCATGATGATCGGCAGCACGTTCACCGAGTCGCCGTACAGCGGCAGCGAGAACGGCAGCTTTGCGATTGTGTCCGGCTGCGATAGATCTTTGATCCACCAGATAAACCCAGCCCCCCGCAGTTCGATGGTGCTTCGGAACACGATAAACAGGGCGTAGAGCAATGGAAACTGCAGCAGCATCGGCAAGCACCCACTCATGGGATTGACGCCGTGCTCCTTGTACAGCTTCATCGTCTCCTTGTTCAGTCTCTGCGGGTCCTTGCCGTACTTCTCCTTCAATTCAGCAAGGCGCGGCTGCAGCAACTGCATCTGCTTCATGGAGACGTAACTTTTCCTGGTCAGCGGGAAGACCACCAGCTTCACAAGAATGGAAAAGAGCACCAGGACCACGCCGTAGTTCGGAATGAACTGGTGCATCCAGCGGAACAGGATCAGCACGCCTTTACTGATCGGCCGGATCAGACTCCAGCCGAAGTCCATCATCTTTTCCAGTCCGACCCCGTAGCCCCTGATGATGAAATAATCCAGAGGACCGATGTAGACCTGGTACACATCCTCCTGCTGTTGATTCACCAGGGGCATTCTGACGCCAACGTCGTAGTACTTCAGCAGGACCTTCCCGACTCGCTCTGTCTCGCCCTGAAATTCTGCCGCCTCGCCTTTCCCGGAGGTCGGCACGATCGCCACTGTGAAGTACTTCGTCCGCGTAGCAACCCAATCCGTTACGCCGCTGATCGCCTGTCGTTTGAAGCGCGCATTCTTTACGTCGAATTTCTCAAGGCTCTTGCCGAGCAGCGCGTACGCTTTCGTGTACCCCATGTCTTCTGCCACGCGCGCTTCCGTGCTCGACATCCCACCACCCCAAACAAAGCGGTAGCTCTTATCCGAAACCGTCTGGTCCCAGTTGTCCAGGCGCGCACTCACCTGAAAACCGTACTTCCCGCCCTCGAAAACAAAGACTTTTTCTACCTTGCGCCCATCCGCCGTTTCTGCCCAAAACCGAACTGTGTCCCTTTGACCTTCCGTCAGTTCCAGCGTATCCGGCGCATCCGTCCTAAATCCCCACCTCCCTGTGTCTACCGTGTCCTGACCGATTACAAAGCGGAAGCCCAGGTTGTTTCGCCCTTCTTTGCCCACTATTTCCACCAACTGACTGTCCGGACGCAGGAACTTCGTCAACTTCCAGCTTACAACCCGGCCTCCGACTGTACTCAACTTTCCACGCCACAGAGGCGTCCTTATTACCACGATCCGCTCTGGACCGCCTTCCGCAGCAGCCCCGGCTACCGCCCCTCCTTCCACCGATCCGCCGACTTTCTCCACGCCCTGCGCCCGGGCAACCCCCACTTCTGCTCCCGTTCCTCCCTTGCTTCCTACCCTCTTCTCGACCGCCGTGTCTGCCGCTGCAACGCGCGTTTCCACTCTTTCTTGCTGCCTTGACGGGACCTTCCCCCCATAAAGCCAACGCTTGTACACGTCCGTCTGCATGAAAACAAGCAGCAGCCCCATCAACACAAACGCAATGATCGTTCTCTTATCGAACTCCATCTACGCGGTCTCTCTCCTAAATCGCACTTTGAACTCCATCGGCACCGGGTCGTAC
>JAADFT010000213.1 GCA_013152765.1 Calditrichota bacterium
GGCTTGTCTGGCGACGGCCTGCACACTGCGGATGATCTGGGGGAAGAATGGGTTCGTGATGTCGGGAACGATGACCCCAATCGTTCGTGTCTGCCGGGTACGCAGGTTGCGGCCAAGCTGGCTGGGACGGTAGTTCAGCTCTTCAATCGCCTTGAGCACACGCTGGCGCACCGGCTTCCGCACCCACGGTTTGTTGTTGATGACCGCAGAAGCGGTGCCGAGCGACACCCCTGCTCGTTTGGCAACGTCCTTGAGAGTTGGCATCGAAGAAAATTGAAACGTTTCAATCTATGTTCAAAAAGAAAACCCTTTCCCAGGGTCTTGCGGGATCTCTAACCGCCAGAAGTCTAAGAATTCGCTACAAGAATGTCAAGTTTTTTCTTGGGTGATTACTCCCTTCCTTCGCTCTGTAGCACGGGAAACGGCACTTTTCGGAGTGCGGCAGCTTTCTGTTCCGAAGTTCCGCTCCAGTCGCTGTTTGGGTGGTACTCCAGCTCGGTCAGTTTTGTAGGAGCCGCCTCCGGGCGGCGAACTCGGCCTGCATTTTTTGCTCCGGTACGGGCAACGTCTGTTCGGAGACCAGGGCTTCCTGCGAGCTGAAAAAGGGAATAACGGGGATCGTTGGAGATCTGGGGATGAAGCTGACCGGGCGGCTCAAAGGTTCTGCGATTACAACCTGCTGGCTCGCTGTGCGGAGCTGAACGGAAGGCGGCTTGAGCGGATCTTCATCTACGGTGACCTGAGAGGACGTGCGGTTTTTTCATCCCCCAATCTCCGGTTATCCCCACATCCCCTCTTCTTGTTGCAGGGCTGAGCCCAACGGGACCATCGTTGCCCGTAACGGCAAACCAAGGTCAGTTCTAATTTGACTGTTTCCTGGTGCGGAGTTCCTCATGCCGTAAGAACATTTCCCCCAGCACACAAATTGCCCCTCACGCAAAGCCGCGAAACACTCTCCCCAAACTTTACCACACAATGCCCGCAGGAGCAATCCGGTCGAAGTAAACCACACGCGTTGTGAAGGCAGTGCGGGAAAAACCGGAGGTTTTGAACAGTACCTCGAAATAGGGTGGAAACCGGCCGAAACGCTCGGAGAAAATACGGTCGAGTTCGGCGAGATGCTCGGGGCTGGTCATGTACTGAATCGCGCCGATCATGCCGGTCTCGAAAAAGCTGACGAAGGTCAGGATCGTGTTGCCCTTGGGACCGCGTAGCTTGGTGACCAGGCAGTAATCGCAGTGCTCTCTTCCAGGATTTCCATTCAGCTCGTAGGTCGCCACTGTGTCGCCGACGTTCAACCTGAGCCAGTTCTGTCCCCAGCCGATGTGGTAGTCGATCAGCCGGTTCTTCAAGAGCTGTCCGAGGAGGTAAAGATTCCGGAACGTACCGAAAAACACAATGTCGTTGGCGAGCAGGTCCTTGCTCTGCAGCGCAGAAGAGTACTGCAGCGTCACGTTCTGGCCAGGACGGAAAATCGGTAAGATCGAGACCAAAGGCTTCACGCAGGCCATGGGGATAAAAGCGTACGGTGTTTTCCCCCGGATCTCCAGACCCGGAGACTGCCGCACAAATCGGTTGAGATCTTCCGGCGAGTTAATGCTGTGCCTGCGTACGATGACCTCGGCCGTGTCGTCGCTCTGTAAGTAGAAAAAGTCGTCGCCAAGCACGATCATCTTTGGGAAACGCGACTGGAGGATGTCCCTCCAGACGGGATGTTTCCACACTTTGCTCGTGTTGAACGCGGTTTGTTCGAGTCTGTGCAACCTGATTTGCGACCAGAGAAACAGGCCTGCAAGCACAGCGACCAGGGCAACTAAGGCGAACCTGGTGCTCAGGAAAAAGCGCTTGGTGCTGGTCTGAGGGTGAGTGAAAACGACCTCGTAACGCCCCTTGGGTATTTCGATCCTCGTCTTGGCGTGTTTCCCTTCGTGCTGGTAGTAGGTTTCCAGCTTCTTGCGCAGATTGTGGATGGACACGCGGACGATGGCATCTTCGTTGGGATTGAAGTGGGCGTCTCGGTCGAACACGTTGATGGCGATGTCGTACTCGGTGGGCGTGCGGTTCTTGATGGAGGCGTCAACCAGGTACTCCAGCAATTTTCTGTTGATTCGGGAGGAGGTAAACTCCCGGCTTGCGAGAATTTCCTTCAGGACGGCCTTCTTGATCCTGCGGTCAATTCTCGCCGTCGTTTTGTGCAGGAGCCTTTTTCTGAGATTCATTCGACTTCACGCTCCCAATGACACGACGCCAGGGACAAACGGAAACTCGCGACGGAGCCCGTGAGGCGCAGAACTGGGAAAAAACCATCTTCTGACCGCGTTTAGCCCGGACGTTGTTACAAGTACTGTCTTCAAAGGAGTTCCATTTTGCTACGAGTTGAGCTGACTTCCCCTTCCGTTTCGCGAAATACGGGCCAACGGTCTGCCATTCTTTTTTCTGACACTGTCCACGCTCCTGCAGGAGAGAGCCACAGAGCTACCCCTCTTTTCCTGCCGCCACAGCACCGCGAATCAGCCATCGAAATACGTTTGCGTTCCCCTGCGAACTGCCGCGGAACGGATCTCCTCCGTTAAAGACTGTTAAGAATCGCCGCTGCTTCTCGGGGCAGATGTGCCAAGGACTGCCCACGTTAAATTAACGGCAATGCAAGGTAAAGATTTCCCGCCTTTTTGGCAACCCGTCAAAGCAAGAAAGTTGCCCAAGCCGAGCATCCCCGGTTTCAGCACTGCTGGGCGACTGCCCTCGCTGGTGCCAGGCCACCGGGAGCTGAAATTACTGCTTTCAAAAGTTTTAACACGTTTGTAACGGTTAAATTTACTGTTATTCGCTTGCCGTGGGACACGGCTTTGTTTACATTGCTGTAGCTTTCGCTAATGTTTTGGTTTTTCGGCTTTTGGGCGCTGTTCGTGTTCTTCCCGGGCTAAGGCTGAAGTGGGGCGTAACGGAGGGAGAACCGAGCTGTTTCTCGAAAAGCAGTCCGGGGCTGAGGAGAGCGAGTGAAGCAGTTTTTGAGCGAGCCAAGGCGATGACCACGGGAGAGTTGGGGAGCAGACCTTTCGGTTGTTGCTCAGGGTCCTGACGAAACCAGCGGAAGGGGTTCGAGATGAGATCCAAACTCGTTGCGTTGCTACTGACGGTGTTTGTCTTTCTGATCACCGCGGAGGCGGGGCGGGCAGCAGGTGCAGCAGGCAGGATTGAGGGTGTCGTAAAAGATGCCGTCACGGGTCAGCCCTTGCCCGGTGCCAACATCGTCATCAAAGGCACGAGCATGGGAGCGGCTACCGACCTGAAGGGGCATTACGTGATCCTGAACGTGCCGCCCGGCGAGTACACGCTCGTGGCCCGTTACATCGGCTACCGTCAGAAAACGGCCACAGTGAAAGTACGCCCCCACCAGACCGTCGTCCAGAATTTTGCACTCGAGTTCGTGGTGATCAAGGGCAAAGAAGTGGTGGTGACGGCGCAGGCCGAGGGGCAGATGGAAGCGATCAACCGTCAGCTCTCGGCAGCCACGATCAAGAACGTGGTTTCGTCGGCTCGAATTCAGGAGATTCCGGACGCCAACGCTGCGGAGTCGGTGGCGCGGCTGCCAGGTGTTTCGGTGCTGCGAAGCGGCGGTGAAGGCAGCAAGGTGGTCATCCGTGGTCTCGCACCCAAATACAACAAGGTGACCATCGACGGCGTGACCCTGGCGGCTACGTCGAGCGGCGACCGAAGCGACGACCTCAGCATGATTTCTCCGTACATGCTCGCCGGGATTGAACTGACGAAGGCGGTGCTGCCGGACCAGGAGGCGGACGTCCTGGGCGGAACCGTGAACTTCACGATCAAGGAGGCGCCGAACAAGCCCCGACTCGATGTGTTGGCCCAGCGTGGCTACAACTCGCAGAGGGGAACGCTGAACAATTTCAAGTACGTCCTCGGCGGCAGCCGACGCTTCTTCGGCAAGAGACTCGGTGTGTTCGCGCAGGCTGACGTGGAGCAGCGTAACAACAGCTCCTACGAGATGAGCGCGAACTACACGATCAACAACCCCTCGCTCGAAGAGCCAAACATCGTTCAGATCACCAACCTCAGGCTAAAAGACATCATCCGAATTGTTCGCCGGTACGGTGGCGTGCTGGTCACGGACTACCGCTACGGATCCGGCCGCGTGAAGCTGAGCAATTTCGGTAGCTGGATCTCGCGCCAGACGACGAACCGCATGGAGACGTACGACGTCGACGGCGTTTCCCACGGCTACAACCTCAACGACGCCGACAGTCGAATGGGGATTTTCACGTCCTCGTTGAAATGGGAGCAGACGCTTGGCGCCCTGAACCTCGACGCTGGCGTGGCGAACACAGCCGCGAGGAACGAGGTGCCGGACCGCCTGGTGTTTTCCGCTACGGAAACAGGTGCGTTCGAAACGAGTCTCGATCCGACGGTCCCGCCGACCAAGATCCCGGAATTCGCCAAGAATGACCTGCAGTCAGCCTTTTTGAACGACATCTCTCGCTTCCACTCTCTGACCGAGGAGTCCGAGGCTTCGGCCTACCTGAACCTCAAGTACGCGTTACGGATCACGGAAAGCATCGGCGGTTACCTGAAGGTCGGCGGCAAGATCAAGCACAAAGAGCGGAAGTACGACACCGAGCGTCGGCGCGTGCCTGTGGACTGGGGCGGCAGGCAGAACGAGCGCGACGCAATCCTGAAAGCCTTCCCCTGGATGCAGGAAGTAACGCCGCTGGGTTCCAAGCGCCTTCCATACAGCCTTTTCATGGACAAGGACTACCACCCGAACAACTTCCTGGGCGGGAATTACACCATTCACTCGATGCCCGATCTGGATCTGGCCTGGAAAGTGGCCCACGTGCTTGACGGGATGTACTTCTACGACTACCAGAGCTCCATCCGCGACGACTACAGCGGCCATGAAGATTACAGGGCTGCTTACGCCATGCTGAAGCTGGATTTCGGCCAGAAGTTCATGTTCCTGCCAGGTTTTCGCTACGAGTACAACCGGACGGAGTACACCGGGGTACGCGGCAGCAGCGAGGCGATGAAGTGGAACGAGGGC
>JAADFT010000214.1 GCA_013152765.1 Calditrichota bacterium
GATGATGTCCTCCACCGGGTAAGCCGGATCGTGCGTGAGAGCGTAGGGCGTGCTCTGTTCCACCTGCTCGGCCATCCAGCCTTCGGGCAGGAACCCAGCGTCCCGGTTCTCGCGGACCCACTTTCGCAGGGCTTCGCGCATCCGCTTCAGAACCGGTGCGTACTCGGGATCATCCGCCAGGTTGCGCACATTGTGCGGATCGGCCTGCACGTCGTACAGCTCCTCCACCGGTTTGGGCTGCCAAAAACGGCTCTGCACCTCGTTGCAGCGCCCCTCCCGGTAGGCGCGCTCCCAGGCTCGCGTGGCAGGGGAACGCCACAGGTACCAGATGTGCTGCCCGTAAATCAGGTGCGGGTAGTAGTTGCGGATGTACAGGAACTGGCGGTCCCGGACGGAACGCATCATGTCGTAGCGTTCGTCCATCCGGTCGCGGTAGCAGAAGACGAACTCCGGCTCGGGCTCCCGGTAGGGTCCCAGAAAGGCGCGCCCCTGCATCTGCGGAGGCTTGCGGAGTCCGGCCAGACTGAGCACGGTCGGGGCGAGGTCCACAAACTGCACCAGCTCCTTTACGCGGCCCCCCGGCGGGGCGGGAGCCAGATGCTGGTACTTCCTTGGGAACCGGATCACCATGGGCACGTGCGTCCCGGACTCGTACAGGAAGCGCTTGCTGCGCGGCAGGACGCCGCCGTTGTCGGAGTAGTAGAACACAATCGTGTCCTCGGCGAGACCCGCTTCCTCCAACTCCCGCAGCAGCTCTCCCACACGTCGGTCCATTGCCGTGACGGCGTCGTAGTAGTTGGCCCAGCACAGGCGAATGTCCGGAAGATCCGGGTGGTAGGGTGGCAGGATCATGTCCTCGGGCTTGTGCTCGAGCTGGTCGGGATCCTTCAGTTCGTGGAAGTGGATCATGTGCTCGTGGCTCAGCGAGATGTTGAACACCGCGAAGAACGGCTGCCCCGGCTTCCGGTTCTTGTAGTGGGCCTTGGGACTGGACTCGTCCCAAACGCCGTCCGGTTTGGGTGTGTTGTAGTCCTCTTTGGCGTTGTTGGTGCAGTAGTAGCCCGCCTCGCGCAGGTACTGCGGAAAGAAGCGGAATTCCCCGGGAATTCGGAACTTGCTGCGCATGTGCATGGTGCCCATTCGCGGGGCGTACGTGCCGGTGATGATCGAGAAGCGCGCCGGGGCGCACACCGGAGCGTTGGAAACGACGTTGTCGTAAGCCACTCCTTCGCGGGCCAGCCGATCAATGTTCGGCGTGGTAGCGTTCGGGTCGCTGTAGCACCCGAGGAACGGGTCGTTATCCTCGCTGACGATCCAGAGGATGTTGGGGCGTTCCTCACCTGCCGTGAGATTTCGGGCCAGCGCCCCCAGGCTCAGAGTCGCCGTCCCCACGCCCAACGAGGTCTTCTGCAAAAAGTCGCGTCGGGTCCACAGTTTGCTCATGGCCGCCTCACCCTATTTGGTGTCCAAATCGAATTTTCCCGGCAACTGATCCAGAAAGCCCTGAAGCACCCTCTTCATCTCGGCCAGTTTCGGTTTGTAAGCCTCTTCCCGCGCCAGATTGTGCAGCTCGTCAGGATCGGTTTCCAGGTTGTAGAGCTGATCTGGATCGTAGTAGCCGGGCTTTTTGCCGGTGGATTCGACCTCAGCGTACCCTCCGCCCGGGATGGCCGTCAAATGGCTGAACGGTCTGGTCGGGTCTTCCGTCACAATCGGCATCCTCTTGTGGAGTCGTTTCGTGTTGTAAGCGAGAAGCAGCCGACGGCGTTCCTCGAGCGAAAGGTGACGCAGCCTCTCCGGGTAGCGCAAGGCCAGGTACTTCCACTCCCCTTTGATCACCGCTCGCGTGTACCCCAGCTCAAAGTAGAGCGCGGGGTGAATCTGATCCGTCTTGCCGTCGAGAACCGGCTTGAAGCTCCTGCCATCCACCTCGGCTTCCGGGACCGACAAACCCACGAAATCCAGAATCGTGGGCAGAAAGTCGATGTTGGAGACCGGCGTCGTGCAGACGGGGCCAACGGGGAATCCGCCGGGTTGCCACACGACGGAAGGGTCGTGGATTCCTCCCTGGTACAGGGTGCCCTTGGCCTTCTGACCCTGATCGTTGAAGAAAAAGATCAGTGTGTTTTGCAGCAAGCCAAGCTGCTCCAGTTTGGTCAGAAGCGCGCCCAGCGCGTCGTCCAGCCAGAGGACATTTTCCCGCCCGGACCCGGCAAGGCCCGCCTGCGCGAGACGCTCCGGGTACGATTCCGGTGGGGGCAAGACCTCAGGCGGCTTGTCCAGGATGCCCCGCGGCGTGATGCGCCGGTCGGCGCGCCAGGAGCGCTCTGGTTCATTCGGGTCATGCGGAACGGTCGTGGCAAAGTAGAGAAAGAAGGGCCGGCTTCGGTTCTCCTCGATGAAGCGCAAACCGTGAGCTGTGATCCAGTCCAGGTTGTGGACTGCCAGTTTCCACAGACCGATGTAGTCCGGGTTGTTGTGGTAAATGCCTCCGGCGTAGTCGAAGCCACAGCGCCGAATGGCCGAGACCACCCTCCGGTAATTGCGCTCGATCTTCGCAGCGACTTCGGGTTCGGTGGGGTCCGCGTAGTAGTCGTCGAAGTGCTCCAGGCCCTTCACCTCGATCACGTGGTTCTTCCCCACCATTCCCGTGGCGTAGCCCGCTTCCTTCAGGTAGTGAGGGAGGATCCGGTCCTCCGGCGTGATGAAAGTGTTCCAGTTCACCACGGTCTGCCCGCCGTTCTTCTGCGTAAAGCGCAGAAAACCTTCGTTGCGAGCCCGGCTCGCGTACCGGCCCGTCAGACAGGAGTAGCGGCTGGGAGTGCAGAGCGGTGAACTGACGTACTGGTTCATCAAAATGGTGCCCTCGCGGG
This sequence comes from Calditrichota bacterium, assembly GCA_013152765.1. Taxonomy (GTDB): domain Bacteria; phylum Zhuqueibacterota; class Zhuqueibacteria; order Oleimicrobiales; family Geothermoviventaceae; genus Geothermovivens. The sequence continues at coordinate 2,874 of JAADFT010000214.1, forward strand.
CCAGCCGGTCCAGATTGGGGGTGAGGTTCTTTCCGCGGCCCTCCGGCAGAAAGTTGAACATGTCGGGGTACATGTCGTCGGCGATGAAGAAGATGATGTTCGGCCGCCCGCCGGAGCCTTCGCCGGAAAAGACGGAAGCGGGCAAAAGCGAGGCGCTCAGGGCGCCCAGGGCCGACTGCCGCAAAAACGTCCTGCGGGAGATGTTCAAGTTTACGCTGTCTTCCATCGGAATCTGCAAACCCTCATCAGACCTGTCAGAAACTCTCACAAACCGCACGGGCTCGGCAGACGCAGGGGTTGCCCGCCGGTGTTCCGTGGGGTGCCTGGGCAGGCCGCACGAAACAGTCTGGCTCCGCTCGGCGAAACTAAATCAAGCCTCAGAATTCCAGCTGCTCAGGTACCTGGGTTTGTCACCCGCCTGAGTTTGGGTGAAGCTCCGCGTCCCCTGCGCCGCTGCGGTTTCACGTACCCTTTTCACAAGCCCCCAGAGTGGAACCGACATTTTCACAAATCACATCGGACCACCGGATGAAGCCAAGCAGGCCTGCCTGCCGTGCCCACCTAATCCTCGACCAAACGAGCCAGCTGCTCGGCGAATTTGGCTGCACCTTCCACGGTGAAATGCACCCCGTCCCTGCTGCTCCCTCTTGGCCTCAGGAGCGAAGGCCCGCTGATGCTGACGCCCTGGATCAGGTGCAGGTTGGCAAATCCCCGGGCCTGGAAGGACCGCACGACCTCCGTCTGGACTTCCCGGATCTGGTCCAGGGTGACGTTGCCTTTCTTGGGCCTTTTGCGGTAGGTGAACGTCGGCGTGATGCAGTAGATCTGCGCGTGCGGCGCCGCTTTCAGCAGTTCCTCCACCAGGCGCCGGTAGTACGTCCGCTCCTGGTCCACGGTGAATCCGTTGGTCCAGTCGTTGTGCCCCCACAGCACCGTCACGACGTCCACGCGGTGGCCGCGCAGGAGGGTCGCCACCGGCCAGGAAGTCTTCGAACCGCCCACGGCCAGATTGTAGAGCACCCAGCCCTTTGCCCTGGCCAGACGGAAGGGGTAGGTCTGGTAACTGGCGTGCTGCCCTGCCCCGTGAGTGATCGAGTTCCCGATGGCCACGTACACCTTTTCGGGCAACTCCACGCGCCGGTACCTGCTGCCAGGAGCCACCCGGATCCCCTTGAAGTTCACGCCGAAGAAGTGGGGCAATACGACCTCCCAGGTGGTGAAGTGTTCCCCCGACGAATCCGGGTCGACTACGGTGAAGGAATAAACGGGGTTCTCCCGGCTGGTGGGGATTTCTTTGTACAGTTCGCCATTTCGGTACACACCGTACAGGCACGACCGGTGGGCCGACGAATCGCGTTTCTCGAACAAAAACGTCACCCGCGGGCTGTTGGTAGCCAGGTAGATGCACACACCCGTTTGCGTGCGGGCCTTGACCGGATTGATGAACGTGCTGTCGTTGCGTAGCACTTCTTCCGTGAAACGGTCGATCACCACTCTCTCGGGGCTTTTCCTCAGGAACCAGGCGCCGGTGATGGTCACACGCTCGTCATCGGGCGGGATGAAACCGGACTCACTGACGACGGTTTCGTGAGTTCCCTTCCCCAGCGAGGCGAGGGGCCGCGCGCAGGCCAGAACTACGGCCAGCAGAGTCAGAAAGAGCGGCAGGCTACTTGGTCTGCCTTTCCAAAAGCCAGTGGTACTTTCCGTTTTCCGCATTCTCTCTCATCTCCGTAGCAATTTCCGGGAAGCTTCGACGCTTCTTCCTTCCATCCGATTTGAGACATTCAGCGAAGCAACACCAGTCGACTCACCGTGCGTGCGGGGCCAACTCTCAGGGAAGCCAGGTAGACGCCGCTGGGCAGCGGAGCGCCAGCCTGGTCCCACCCTCGCCAGGAAACCCGGTGGGCACCGGCCGTCAAGACACCATCGACCAGTGTCGCCACCCGGCGTCCTCGTACGTCGTAGATGCTCACGGAAACGCGGGCGCGTCTGGTCAGGCGGAAGGTCAGCTCGGCCCGTCCGTGCGAGGGATTGGGGCGAATCTCCAGCCGCAGTTGCTCCGGCACCGGGGCTTGTTTGCGCGATCCGCTCACACCGGTGGGCGCTGTGTTCTCCACGCGCAGGGAGCCGATCGGCAGTGCGGAGCAGTCGTCCGCGAGGCAACTGTCGGTCAGCTCGAATG
>JAADFT010000215.1 GCA_013152765.1 Calditrichota bacterium
GAACTGCTGGAGCCGCTCTTGCCGTGGTTTCGCGAAGTCGGGTTTCGCGGTCCCGTGCAGGTGACGGCTGCCAAACACAAAGACCGCTGGCACGTGCTCGAGTACAACGTTCGGCTTGGCGTAACCTCCGGACCGATGATCCTGCGAATGCTGGAGAATCCGCTGGAAGTGCTGTGGGATGTGGTGAGGGACCGTGTGCCACGGCCTCGTTTTCGGGCCGGAGCCCGTTTTGGCTGCTCGATTACGTTAGCAGGCTACGGTTACCCGTACGTTCAGGTGCGTGGTCCGGAGCTGCCTGTCCGGGTTGAAGGCCCCTTCACGTGCGACGTCTGGTGGAATCGCGTTCGTCGGGATCGGGGCGAGCAGTTGGTCGCCACAGGACACCGGATCGCCGACGTGGTCGCGGTGGCGGACACGCTGGAGAAGGCATTGGCCCGCGCTTACGACAACATCCGCAAGATCCGGTGCCTGAGCAGCTACTACCGTCTGGACATTGGTCAGTCGTTGTGGCCTCCTGGCAACGAGTGAGGATCGGAATGAACCACAACTTCGAGGGAAAGCGTCCCGCCTGGGTGGAGATCGACATTCGCCAGCTTCGGCGGAACTTCGAGATCATTTTTGCCGACAAACCCGGAAATGTGGCTCTCCTCTCGGTTGTGAAAGACCAGGCCTACGGGCACGGCGCCGTAACGGTCGCAAAAGAAGCGCTGAAGGCCGGAGCCGTCTACCTCGCTGTTGCCACGCTCGGTGAGGCTGTCGAACTTCGGGAAGCGGGTGTGCGTGCACCGATTCTCGTGTTTGGGGAGCGCCCGCGGAACCAGATCCCCGACTGTGTGAGTCTGGGGCTGACCTGCTTCGTGAACAGCGTGGCGGCGGCCACGGATTTTGCCAGGGTGGCACGGCAACAGGAGCGAGAGGCAGTGGTTCACGTGGAGGTGGACACAGGCCTGAGCCGCTACGGCGTGCGCTGGGAGGAAGCGCCCGACGTGATCGAGGCGGTGGCGCAGACGCCTGGACTGCGTCTCGAAGGCGTGATGAGCCATTTCGCAATGTCCGACGAAGAGGACAAATCCTTCGCGTTGTTACAGCTACAACGATTTCGGAGTGTTCTGAGCGAGATGGAAAACCGCGGGATTCACGTGCGTTACCGCCACATGGCCAACACAGGTGGTTTCTTGGACTTGCCCCAGGCGCACTTCGACATGGTCCGCCTTGGGATCTTGCCCCTGGGCGTCTACCCCTCGCAGGTTTGTCGTCGAATCCCGGGGCTGGCGCCGGTGATGTCGGTGAAAGCCCGGGTGGCAGTCCTGCGAGACCTTCGTCCCGGCGACGTGGTGGGGTACGGGATGCACTACCAGGCCAAAGAGCCCAGGCGAATCGCTGTGATCCCCGTGGGGTACGGGGACGGCTACCCAAGGGTGCGAAATCGCGGCGCCGTGTTAATTCGTGGGCAGCGTGCGCCCGTGGTAGGCGGCAATGCCATGGATGCCATGATGGTAGACGTTACGAACATCCCGGGCGTGCGTCCTTGGGACGAAGTGGTGCTGCTGGGATGCCAGGGCGGTGAGGAAATCGACGTACACGAAATCGCCCGCTGGAAGGGGACGGTCTCCTACGAAGTAATGACCAACTGGAGCTGGCGACTGCCGCGCGTGGAGGTGGCATGAAAATCCTCTTTTCTGAACATCAGCCCGACTACGCTCACTACATTTTCCCGTACGCCATCTGGGCCATTCGAGAACCGAACGAGCCAGCCGCGGCGATTTTTGCGCGAGGTTTTCTGCCGAGTACCCGAGACCTGAGCCGTTTCTACATGTGTCGACAGGTGCGAGTCGCTTTGAGCAGGTTCAAACCGTCGTCGGAGAACCGTCGGATCCTGCGGAAAGGGGGCAGCGTCACGTTCCGCCTGATGCCGCGGGAAGAATTCGACTACACCCCGGCCTGGCGGGACTTCTGCAAAACCTACGCTGACATTCGGTTCGGCAAGGACGTGATGACTGAGGACCGGCTCGATTCTCTTTTCCGGGGGCAGATTGTGTCGCACGTCCTGCTGTTCACGGATCAGGAAGCGGGCAAGGACGTCGGGTTGGCGACTCTCTACCTGGAGGAGCCAACGATGGCTTTCTACTACTACGCCTTCTACGACCTTAACTACTACCCGCGCAATCTTGGCATGTTCATGATGACCTCGGCAGTTGACTTCTTTGCCCGACGGGGGTTCGAGTTCATTTACCTGGGAAGTTGCTACTCCCGCAACGCGCTTTACAAGACGCAGTTTGCCGGTGTGGAGTTCTGGACCGGTTTCCGCTGGTCGACGGATCTCGAGGAACTGAAATACATGCTGAAACGGGGCCAGACGGTCAGCGATCGCCACCTCCTCGAGACCGAAGAGTACCTGGAGCGTTTCTACGGAGGCGATCTGCAAGCTGTGCTGGACTCAGCAGAGGTGTAAAGCGCGTGCGGTTTCCGCAAGCTTTGTTCTCGTGCTGAAGGGTGGCGTATTTCGTACGGCTGCGCCGGAGAGTGAACCCCAGGTTGACGCTGCCCGTCCGCCAGCATGGACGCTTTGGAGCGTGGCAGCTTGCTGCCGGCCGCGCAGGTTTGCGAGCGAAGGTTTCCGTGGGATGCGAAGCGATGGAAGGCGAGTCTCAGCTCACCTGAGGTAGTTGCAGGGATCACAGAAACCGGCTCCACGGGTAACGTTGGATGCGTGTCAGTCGCCCCCAAAAGGATTCGGCGCTACGCTAAATGAAAATCCGGTGGAGGTGGGTTCCGGCCGGCGAGGGGAGAGAAGTTTCGGTTTGCCGGGGCATATTTTCAACGCCACCCAATCCTTCGAAAGCGAGGGATTGGGTGGCCTTGGTTTTGAAGGCCCTGTGGCATCGGCGGTTTTGCGGCCTGGTGTCGGGCCGCCTCCGAACGAGTTCGAGGATATGTCAGGCGGTCCCACCTCGTAACCTTTCGGTTTGATCGCCACGGAGGCCTGTACTCTCGCCAACATTCAACTTGAGATTGCCCGGTGTTTTGGCTAATTTGCGAACGAGCCAGGTTCTGGAGTTGGGCTAACCGGATCACAACGCGACAACGGTGAGGACACGGCGTGGCGCGACTTCACCAGTTGGACGACGTGGTCTCACAAAGCGGTTTGGAAAACGGGAGAGATGGAAGGACTGTGACTTAACTGAGGAGGGTTCCACGGTGAGGAAAATTCTGGCGCTTGCAATTGCAGCTGTGCTGGCTCTGACCGGGGTCGGATTCGGCCAAACCGACACCCTGGTCGTGATTCACGTCAACGACACACACTCGCACCTGATGCCATTTGGACCCAAGACGGAAAGTGGTGTGCCCAAGATCGGTGGCATGGCGCGGGCAGCACACGTGATCAAGCAGCTCAAAAGTGCTGCTGAGAAGTCGCTGCTTCTCCACGGCGGCGATCTGATGGTTGGTGACTTCATGTACACGCGGTTTCGCGGCGTCGCTGAAATGCGAATCCTGAAGCAGCTCGGCTTTGGCGCCATCTGCGTGGGCAATCACGAGTTCGACGAAGGACCGGCTTTTCTGGTCCAGGCCTACCGGGACGCCGGACTGCCCACGGACAGCTTTGCCATCCTGTCGGCGAACCTGGACATGAGCCAGGACACCTCTCTTGCAAAGCTCGTCCGGCCTTGGGTCGTGAAAGACTACGGCACATTCAAGCTGGGCATCTTCGGGCTCACACCTCCGATGGCTAACGATTTCTCTTCCCCGGCTCCGGTCTCGGTCACGGACTTTATCCCGGCGGCTCAGAGCGCCGTCGATTCTCTGAAGAAGCGCGCGGACGTGATCATGGCTCTCAGCCACCTCGGCGTAAGCGACGACCAGGTGCTCGCTTCCAGCGTGTCCGGGATCGATGTCATCGTTGGCGCGCATTCCCACACCGTCATCGAACAGGCCATTCCCGTTCAAAATCCGGCTGGCGACACGACCTGGATCGTCCAGGCGGGAAGTCATTACCGCTACGTGGGGACGTTCAAGCTCATCTGGCAAGGTTCGAAAGCGACATTCTCCGACTACCAGCTCATCCGGATTGACGAAAACACGCCCGAAGATGCGGAAGTCGCCGCTGAGATCAGTGCTCTGGTTGACGCGTTGAAGAATGATCCTCGTTACGGGGACGTCTACCACCAGGTTCTGGCGGAGGCTGCCGTCGATGTGGAACGCACGGTTGGGGAGGGCCGCGAAAGAGACACCGGAATTGGAAACCTGATCACAGATGCCCTCCGTGCTGCAGCGGATGCAGACGTGGCCATTGATGTCCACGGCTACATCAGCGAGAAGCTGTGGGCGGGCCCTCTGACGGGAGCCGACATCTTCCACATCGCTTACTACGGACTTGACCCGACCACCGGGCACGGGCTCAACGTTGTGAGAGTTGGCCTGAAAGGCAGGGACATTCGCATGGGCATGGAGTACACCCTTCGCAACTGCAAAACCAATTCCGACCTGACTCCCGAAGTCTCGGGCATGCAGGTGCTGTACAACTCGAAGAGCTTTGCGCTGATGGTGCGCGAGCTGACCGTGAACGGTTCCCCGGTTGTGGCGGATTCGGTTTACTCTGTGGCCATGACGGACGGCCTCGCGGCGTTTCTGGGGAGCGCCGGATTGGCGCCGGAATACGTTGAGCCAGTGGGCGTGTCAGAGTACCAGGCGCTGGTGAGCTGGATTCAAGCCCACTCACCGGTGAACTACGGCACAGAGGGCCGCATCGTGGATGTGTCCGTGACAGGCGTTTCCGAAGAACATTCCAACGAGCCGCGCGATTTTTCCCTGTCCGCGGGGTACCCAAATCCGTTTAACGCCCGCACGGTTTTCGTCTACAGAGTTCCGGCGGGCAAATTCAGTTTGTCGATTTACGACGTGCGCGGGCACCTGGTAAGGCGCGTCACGGGCCAGAGCACGACCGGCGAACTTGGCCGAGTGGTGTGGGACGGACGCGATTCCCTGGGGCAGTCCGTTGCGACCGGTGTGTACGTCGTTCGTCTGCAGGCGA
>JAADFT010000216.1 GCA_013152765.1 Calditrichota bacterium
AAGCCGGCCACGGACTCAAGCGCACACTCGGCGTGGGGTGGAACCAGAAGGGACGCGACCTGGCAGAGAAGCTGAGCCAGTTTCCAGCTCTCGGGTACAAGGTCATCGGCTTCGCGGACACAGGTACGGGGCGTGCCCGCAGGGCGGTCAATAATTCGCCACCGGTCCTGGGCACGGTGAAGAACCTGCCCAACCTGATCCGGAAACACCAGGTCGAGGAAATCGTGATCGCGCTCGAGGATGAGGAGCGCCGTCGACTGGTGGACGTGCTGGATCGCTGCGACGGCCTGCCCGTGGGCGTGAAGATCGTGCCCGACCTGTACGACATCGTGCTGGGCCAGGCGCGCACAAACCAGCTCTACGGGGTACCGCTCATCGAGGTGATGCCCCACCTGATGCCGCCGTGGGAGGAGCGCGTCAAACGCTTCATCGACGTGCTGGTGTCGGCCACGGCGCTGCTGGCGGGACTGCCGCTCTGGGTGCTGGTGGCGCTGGCCATCAAGCTGGATTCCCGTGGACCCGTGCTCTTCAAGCAGAAACGGGTGGGCAAGGACGGTCGCATTTTCACGATCTACAAGTTTCGCTCGATGGTGGTCGGGGCTGAGAAAATGACCGGGCCAAAATGGGCGGACGAAAACGATCCCCGGGTCACCCGGGTGGGCCGGGTGCTGCGGAAGCTGCGGATCGACGAATTCCCGCAACTGATCAACGTGCTGGCGGGCGACATGAGCCTGGTGGGCCCGAGGCCGGAACGCCCCTACTTCGTCAAGCGTTTGAAGCACCAGATTCCCCTTTACACCCGTCGCCTCAAGGTAAAGCCGGGCATCACCGGGTGGGCGCAGGTGAAGGGCGACTACGACGCGTCCATCGAGGACGTGCGGCGGAAGCTGGAGTACGATCTTTTCTACATCGAGAACATGTCGTTGCGAATGGACTTCAAAATCCTGTTGACCACCATCTACGTCGTGCTCAGAGGGAAGGGAAGGTAGAATGCTGGATCTGAAATTCATCCGGGAAAATCCGGACCTGGTGCGCCGGGCCATCGAGAGCAAGCGAGAGAAGGCCGATCTGGACCGCTTACTGGAACTCGACGAGCGGCGTCGGCAGCTGCTGGCTGAAGTGGAATCGCTGAAGCACCAGCGGAACGTGGTGTCGCAGCAAATCGCCGCCAAGAAGAAGGCGGGAGAAGACGCCAGCGAGGCCATCCGCGAAATGCAGGGTGTGGCCGAGCGCATCAAGGCGCTGGATGACGAGCTGAAGAAGATCGAAAAAGCCATTTACGAGATCCAGATCTGGATCCCCAACGTGCCGCATCCGTCGGTTCCGGAGGGAGTGGACGAAAACGACAATGTGGAGGTGCGCCGCTGGGGAGAGATCCCGGAAATGGATTTCGAGCCCCGGCCCCACTGGGAAATCGCCGAACGGCTCGGGCTGGTGGATTTTGCGCGCGGTTCCAAGATCTCCGGGTCGTTTTTCGTGAGCTTCCGCGGGGCAGGCGCCCGCCTGGAACGCGCGCTCATCAACTTCATGATCGACCTGCACGTGAAGAAACACGGCTACACGGAAATCTGGCCGCCGGCCGTGGTGCGGCGCGAGACCATGTTCGGGACGGGCCAGCTCCCGAAGCTGGAAGAAGACATGTACCGGATCGAGCAGGACGACCTTTTCCTGATCCCCACGGCGGAGGTGCCGGTAACCAACCTGCACCGCGACGAGGTTCTGGACGGCGACGCGCTGCCCATCAAGTACGTGGCCTACACGCCCTGTTTTCGCCGCGAGGCGGGCAGTTACGGGCGCGACACGCGTGGGCTGATTCGCATCCACCAGTTCGACAAGGTGGAAATGGTGAACTTTGTGCATCCGGACACCTCGTACGACCGTCTGGAAGGGCTGGTGGCCGAGGCCGAAGAGGTGCTGCAGCTTCTGAATCTGCCTTACCGCGTGGTGCAGCTGTGCACGGGCGAGCTCAGCTTTGCGGCGGCCAAGTGCTACGACCTGGAAGTGTGGGCGCCGGGCGTCAAAAAGTACCTGGAGGTGTCGAGCTGCAGCAATTTCGAGGACTTTCAGGCGCGCCGGGCCAACATCCGGTTTCGGCCGAAGGAGGGCGGCAAAACGCGGTACGTGCACACGCTGAACGGCTCTGGCCTGGCGCTGCCGCGCACGGTCATCGCCATTCTGGAGAACTACCAGACGGACGAAGGTACCGTGGTCGTGCCAGAGGTGCTGCGCGACTACGTGGGCGCGGATGTGCTCAAGTAGGACCTCCGCGTTTTTGAGCGTACCAAATCGAACGTGAATGCGGGACGCACGCGGCGGGCGTGGAAACTGCCGCGTCGCGCCCCGCTGAATCTTCAGCCTTGAGGACACAGCATGGATTTTTCCGAAGAGTACCGCATCCGGAAAGAAATCGTCGAGGTTTGTCGGCACGTCTACGAAAAAGGCTTTGTGGCTGCGAACGACGGCAACGTCAGCGTGCTTCTGGACGACGGTCGCGTGCTCATCACGCCCACCGGCGTGAGCAAGGGTTTCATCAACCCGGAGGACCTGGCCGTGGTGACGCTGGACGGCGAGGTGCTGAGCCGGGATCACCGGCCGTCTTCGGAGCTGCCAATGCACCTGTACATCTACCGCAACCGCCCCGAGGTGCGCGCCGTCGTGCACGCACACCCGCTGTACAGCACGGGTTTCGCGGTGGCCGGCATTCCGCTGGACAAGAACGTGCTGGCCGAAGTGGTGCTGACGTTAGGCGCCGTGCCGTTGGTGGAGTACGGCACCCCAAGCACGGACGAGCTGCCGACGGCGCTGGGCGAGTACATCCACAAGGCCGACGCCTTTCTGCTGGCGAACCACGGCGTGGTGACGATCGGGCGGAATCTGCTCGAGACCTTCTGGAAGCTGGAGCGCGTGGAGCATTTTGCCCAGATCAGCTTCATCGCACGCCTGCTCGGCGGCGAGCGCTTGCTGTCCCGCGAGGAAGTGGAAAAACTCACCCAACTGCGCCAGAAACTGGGTTTGGCGCCCGCGGCGCAGAACTGACGTTACCGGGAAGGGGGCACGACGCTGCACCGGGAATGACGCGAAACGACGAATTCGGAGCCTGAGGTTTGTCCCACGTAGGTTGGCTTTCCATCGTTCCTCCCTTGGTGGCCATCGTGCTGGCCATCCGCACCCGTCAGGTTTACATCTCCCTTTTTGTGGGCATCTGGTTCGGGTGGACCATTCTCAAAGGCTTCAATCCGCTGACCGGCTTCGCCGAGGCCGTGGAAGCGTGCGTGCGCGTGTTTCAGGATCCGTCGAACACGAAGGTGATCTTGTTCAGCACCCTGATGGGTGTCCTGATCGTCTACACCCAGTACTCGGGAGGGATGCAGGGCTTTGTGGACTGGGTTGTCGGCCGGGGCTGGGTGCGCACGCGGAAACAGGCCGGGTTGCTGGCCTGGCTCGTCGGGATGGTCATCTTCGTGGAGTCGAGCATCTGTGTGCTCATCGCCGGAGCCGTTTCGCGCCCGATTTTCGACAAGGTCAAAGTCTCGCGGGAAAAGCTGGCCTACATCTGCGACTCGACCTCGGCGCCCAAGTGCATCCTGATCCCCCTGAACGCCTGGGGCGCGTTTGTGATCGGGCTCCTGTCGGAACAGGGCGTTCGTGAACCCGTGCGGGAGCTGCTTGTTTCGATGCCGTTCAATTTCTACGCCATTCTGGCCATCGGAATGGTGCTCTTCTTCGTGCTGACCGAGCGCGATTTCGGGCCGATGGCCGCTGCCGAACGCCGCGTGCGCGAGACGGGCAAATTGCTCGGCGACGGCGCGGAGCCGCTGATTTCCACCGAGGTGCTCATGGTGAGCACCAAGTCGGGTGTGACGCCGAAGATGCGCAACATGCTGGTGCCCATCCTGGTGCTGGTGGTGATGATGCCACTGGGCCTGGCCATCACGGGCGGCGGAAACCTGATGCGCGGCTCGGGCTCCACGGCGGTGCTGTGGTCCGTGATCGCCAGCATCCTGGTGGCAGCCGTGATGTACCGCGTTCAGGGCATCATGAGCGTTCGCGAGCTCACGGATCAGTTCATGAAAGGCGCTGGCGGCCTGATGCCCCTGGCTTCGTTGATGGTCTTCGCATTTGCCATCGGCGCCACCTGCCGGGAGCTGGGAACGGGTCCGTACGTGGCTGAGGTCGCCAGAGCCTGGCTGAGCCCCAAGCTGGTACCCGCGTTGGTGTTCGCTGTGAGCGCCTTCATCGCTTTCGCCACCGGCACGTCCTGGGGAACGTTCGCCATCATGATGCCCATCGCTGTGCCGATGGCCCAGCTCATGCACGTGCCCCTGGCTCCGGCTGTGGCCGCCGTGCTCGGAGGCGGCGTGTTTGGCGACCACTGCTCACCCATCTCCGACACGACCATCATTGCCAGCATGGCTTCCGCGTGCGACCACATCGATCACGTGCGGACGCAGTTGCCCTACGCGTTGACGGCCGCTGGTGTGGCGGTGATTCTGTACCTGATCGTGGGCCTGGTGGGATGAAGCGCGTGGGTCTCATCTCCGACACGCACGGAAGCGTTCACCCCGAGGTGTTCCGTCTTTTCGACGGCGTGGATCTGATTCTGCACGCGGGCGACGTGGACTCTGCCACCGTGCTGTCGGATTTGGAAGTGCTGGCGCCGGTGCTCGCCGTGAAGGGCAACATGGACGCGGAGTGGACGCTGGCTTCCCTGCCCGCGTTGCGCGTGATTGAAGTGGAGGGACACAACATCGCGCTGATCCACAACCGGCGTCACCTCACCGCCGAGCTTCTCCGCGCCGGGGTGAAGCCGACGGAGGTGGATGTGCTCGTGTACGGTCACACGCATCTGGCGGAATGGCACCGGGAAGGGAAATTGCTGGTGGTGAATCCCGGTAGCGCCCGGGCCGGTACCCCCAAAGCCAGCGTGGGCTTCCTCGAAGTGGCGCCGGATCGCGTGGACGTGAAGCTTGTGCAGCTTGAGAGGAGCGACGAAGCCGGATGAGCGGGCGTGGCGAACACGAAAG
>JAADFT010000217.1 GCA_013152765.1 Calditrichota bacterium
AGACTGCGGTTGCGTCCCCGCCACATGACGCAGCGAATCTGGGCGTTCTCGTCCTTGAGAACGAAGTACATGTGGCCCGACTGGTGGTGTTTGAAATTCGAGATTTCCCCCTCCACCCAAAGCGGCGGGATGGTCGTCTCCAGAAGGAGCTTGATTTCCCGCGTCAGCTCCGAGACGGTAAAGATGGTCTGCTGCTCTGTTAATGCCTGTGGTTCAATGAGGGCCATGCGGTTGTCAACTGGCAAATTCGAGAATCACAAAGTGAGTCTTTGGCCGCGAGAAGCCTCGGCTGGGAACACCGTCAACTGATCGAACTGGAAAAACGCGCGGTTCCGCTACCCGGAAACTCCCGACCGACGGACGGGAAACTGCTGCAAGGTCGGCGCAGCGTCCCAAGATCCGCAGGAAATTCCGCGCAGCAAATCGATTGGAGGTCCCGGAAGCACCGGGCCGCACTCGCAAATGTCGGGCACTCGAGTGCCGGGACGAGCTCGCTAATTCGCTTTCTGGCGCTTTTCCACGGCCTTCTGGATTTGCACGCGTAGCTCGGAGAGGTCGCTCGATTTGAGGACGTAGGCCTGCGCGGCCCACGATTTGAAGTCGTCCTGCCAGCCGCCGTAGGCCGTGTTGATGATGATGGGCAACTCCTTGTCGATGGCGGCAATTTCGGTGATGGCGTCCAGGCCGTGAACCTTGGGCATTTTCAGGTCCATCACCACAGCGTCGTACTGGTTGGCCTTCACCTTGTCGATGGCTTCCTGACCGTCAGCCGCCACGTCGACCTCGTACCCCTCCCGCGAAAGCTCCATCTTGTAGAGCAACCGCTGATTGTCGTCGTCCTCCACTACCAGAATTCGGGCCATGTGACCTTCGCCTCCCCGTAGTTTGCTTGCCTCTGCGCTAAGAGCCCGCGGTGCACACCCGCGCTCGCCCGGAAATCCGCTGTTTGTTTTACGCCCTACGTCTCGTGGAGTGCCTCCTTCTCTTCTGCGGTCCGGGCAATTTCTCCTTTGATCGGCACGACAATCGTAAACGTGGTCCCCTCGCCCACCTTGCTGTCCACGATCAGGCGGCCGCCGTGGCCGTGAACAATCTGCTTGGCGATTGGCATTCCCAGACCGGTGCCGTCGGACTTGGTGGTGAAGAACGGGTTGAACATGTTTTGCAGCACCTCTTCGTCCATTCCCGGCCCCGTGTCCTGAATCTTCACGAACACGTGTTCTTCGTCGCGCAAACCTGTCTCCACCCGCAGCGTGCCGCCGCCTTTCATCGAATCGATCGAGTTGTAGAGCAGGTTCAGCAGCACCTGGCGCATTTGCTGCTGGTCAACGTACACCGCTGGCAGATCGTACGCCAGCTTCTTTTCCAGGCGAATTTTGTTCTTCTCCAATTCATCCTGAACCAGGAACAGCGCCTTTTGAACCATGTCGTTGAGGTCGGAACGCTCGGGTTTGGGCTTGGAGAGACGGGTGAAATCGAGCACGTTGTTGAGGATGTTTTCCAGGCGCTGCGCTTCCTCGACGATCACCCCGGCAATGACTTTCATTTCCTCTTCGCTCTTGGGCGCTTCCAGGATGGACCGAGCGAATCCCCCAATGGTGACCAGCGGGTTTCGGATCTCGTGCGCAACCTGCGCGGCAAGCTGTCCTACCGTTGCCAGCTTCTCCGCTTCCACCAGCCGCTCCTGCATCTCCCACAGCTTCTCGATGGTGCGTTCCAGCCGCTTCTTCTGCGCCGCCAGATCCGCGTGCGCACGCGCCCGCTCGATGGCCAGTCCGGCCTGGTTGGCCATCAGCGTGAGGAGCTGAACAAGAGAGTCGTCGATGGGATGGCCGGTGTACAAATTGTCGGCCACCAGCAAGCCAATGGTCCGCCCGCCCGCCACAAGCGGCACACACACAAACTGATCCGTGCCAAACACCTCGGTGAACCACTCGCACTGAGCCGGTTCGCCGGATTTCAGCCTGCCGTGTTCGACCACGAAGGTCCGCTTTTCGCGCACGGCCCGGGCCAGCACGCAGTCGCTTTCCTCGAGGGGATGGCGAAGCTCTTTCACCATGTTGTTGAACCGACTGCGCGGGTCCGGCTTGCGACGGCCGTACTTTTCCAGGAATTCGGGCAGCGACATCTTTTCGTGCGAAAGCGACGACCAGATGGCCACTGCTTCTTGCGGGCTGCTGGGTCCCACGCCCATCGTGCCGCGCAGTTCGCGCCCGTCTTCCGAGATCAGAAAAATCATTGCCCGACTGAATCCCAGGGCTTCGCCCGCCGTGGCGCAGGTGAGGATCAGGTGGAGCATCTCCTCGATGTCGATCGTGCCCTGCATGGCCTGGGCAATCTGGGTGAGCATGGTCATCTCGACCGCGCGCTTCTCGGCCTCGGTGATGTCTTCCACGATGCCGATTGCTCCGCGCAGGTTGCCGTCCCCCTCCCGGAGCGGCACCACCCGAACGTTCAGGTAAAGGAGACGCCCATCCGGGCTGTGAAAACGCAGGTGTTCCGTGGCGTAGCTTTCGCCCTCCTGCAGCACCATGCGCACGGCGGCCAGTGGCTCCGGAGCACCGCCGAGTCCTACGGAAAGGGTGTCGCGGCCGATCAGTTTCTGGGGGGAATCGACCTGGAAAAGGCGGGCCATGAAATCGTTCGCCAGGACGATTTTGCCCTCGGTGTCGGTGGCAAACACCCCCACGGGCGCCGCGTCGATGACGTGCTGCAGGTAGTCCCGGGCGCGCCGGATTTCGTCCTGCAACTGGCGGTTGCGGCGGTTGATCTCCGAGGCGATGAAGGCGTTCTCGATGACGTTGCGCAGCTCGTGCAGCCCGAACGGCTTGCTCAGGTACGCGAAAACGCCCTTCTCCAGCATCCGGCTGCGGAGATGCCCGTCCTCCTCGCGCGCGGTGAGCATGATCACCGGCACCTCGCGCAACGCCTCAAAGCCCGGATCCTCTCGCAACCGACGGTAAACCTCTACGCCGTCGAGGTCAGGCATCAGGTAGTCCAGCAGGATCAGGTCGGGCTTCTCCGACCGTGCCATTTCCAGGCCCTGCTCCCCCGACATGGCGCTGATGAACTCGTAGCCAACCCGTGTGAGAAACGCTCTCACCAGGTCGTGCATCACCGAGTCATCGTCGATCAGGAGGATCTTTCGCTTTTCGGACATCGAGGGACCTTGCTCGCACCATCACCGCCCAGAACTCAAAAGGGCTAAGTAAATCTCAGCCCTCCGAGTACGTTAACGCAATTTCTTCTTGTGACGATTCTTGCGGAGTCTCTTTTTCCGCTTGTGCGTGTTGATTTTGTGCCGCTTGCGCTTCCGACCACAAGGCATTCAGTTTCCTCCTCGTTCAGCTTTCTTCACTTTCTTCTGCAGATTGACCGCGCACTTTGGCCTTCAATTCACGCGACGGAACAAAAACGGGCACCTTTCGCGCCGGGAGCGAAACGATCTTGCCCGTGCGCGGGTTCTTCACCTGTCGCGGCGGCCGATGCTTGACTTTGAATGTTCCAAACCCTACCAGCGTCACGTTCTGGTCATTTTGAAGGGCCCAGGCAATGGTGGCGAGAAAACCGTCGATGACAGCCGTGGCGTCTTTCTTCGTGAGGCCAGTGCCTTCCGCGACGATCTTGATGATGTCGGACCTCGTCATGTGGCCCTCCTGAACTTAGCGCCTTCCCTCGCCGGATCACCCGGCCCACTGGTACTTCAGCTTCGGCCAGGGACGCACAAGCTCCCGCAAGCCCTGCACCTTGCCGAAGAGCACATCCCACACGCTGATGCGACGTGTGACGGGGCGAACCAGCTTCGGTTCCTCTCGCAGCCCGGCCAGCTTTCCGGCTAACCGCGCAGCGTCACGAAGGGTGCCGAGCGTGTCCACGAGCCCCAGCTTCATGGCCTGCCGTCCCGTGAAAACGCGGCCGTCGGCCACTGGCCGAAGCGAATCCACCGGAATGTCGCGTTCCCGCGAAACGGTGTGCAGAAACTGGTCGTAGGCGTCGTCGATCCATTCCTGGAGCAGACGACGTTCATCCGGGGTCATCTCGCGGTAGGGAGAACCGATGTCCTTGTACCGCCCGCTTTTGACAACTGCAATTTCCACACCAAGCCGTTTCAGCAGGCGGTCGACCCGCGGGATCTCGGCAATCACCCCGATGCTACCCGTGGTTGTGCCCGGGTTGGCCACGATCTTGTTGCAACCCACCGCGATGTAGTACCCGCCCGAGGCCGCCACGGAGCCCATCGAGCAGACGATCGGCTTGCCCGAGTCGCGAACCCGACGCACTTCTTCGTAGATCTCCTGTGAGGCAGCCACACCACCGCCGGGGCTGTCTACCCGCAGCACGATGGCCCGGATGCCGCGATCCTTTCGGAAACGCTCCAGTTGCCTCACAATCGGCTCGGCCTCGACAATGACGCCCCGCACCTCGACCAGTCCGACGCGCTCCCCGCGGCCGCCAATCACCTCCTCCTGTTCCCCACGCCCCAGGATCCAGGCCACGGCAACGGCTGCCACCACAAGCAGCCCAATCAGAAACAGCAAAATGGTCAGATCTTGTTTCTTCACCATTGCACCTTCCGCCGTCCAAGAACCCAATAGCGGCCAAGTATAACAAAAAATAGGCACAAAGTCAATCGAAAAGCCCCGCGATGCGTCGCACCTGGCTGGCAGGTACCCCTTCGCAGCGAACATGCGGCTGATGCCGGCCTCCCCTGTTTCGCTGGGTGACGTCGATCTGGTTTGGCTTTTCATGACGAGCCCAGGACAAGAGATGGAGATCTGGGGGATGGGAAGCGAACCAAGAACACGAGTCTCCACTGGCTTCGAGGTAGAGCAAATAGTCTGACAGTGCCCTTACCTTCCTACCATCTCCCCATTTTCTGAATTCTTTCGCAAACACATTCCCATCCAGGACAAACGTCGCCCGTAAAGGCAGCCCGTCTTTGTAAGTCCGCTGCGGGCAGCGCCGACCTGGTTTGGTTTT
>JAADFT010000218.1:0-4964 GCA_013152765.1 Calditrichota bacterium
CTGCGCTACCGCGACGAGCGTCTGCTGATCGACGCTGGTTTGGCTGACGTTGAAGGGCGCGTTCGGTTTACCACACTTGACTCGCTGGACATTCGCCTGAAGAGCGGTTCGGGATACGCCAACACACCGTGGTGGAATGGCCTGCTGGATCGGTTTGCCGCCGAAGGTCGGCTCGGCCGACACGGGTTGCACCTGAGGGACGCGCAGCTCAGTGGACCGACTGTGGAGATCACCGGGCACGGCTACATTCCTTTTCAGGTTGAAGGGCCGTGGAAACTGGCCGCGCACGCCCGAACCGCTGTTGGCAACATTACAGTGTTGAGGCGAACCCTGCCCCAGCTCGGTGAGGACGGAGTGGCTGAAGCCGAAGCAAGCTGGACGGGGCCGCTGAGCCACCCGGTGCTCAAGCTCAATCTCGTCGGCCAGGAGTTGTCCTGGGGTGATCTCCGCCTCGACTCCCTTTCCCTGGAAGCGCGCTACCTTTCGGATCAGGTCCTGAGGAGTCTGCTCAGTCTGAAAGGGCCTGTTCTTCGGGCCGAGATTCGGGAAGAGGCGACCGTTCCACTTCTGCTTCGTCGGCCGAAAGTCGGCGACTACGAACTTGAATGCCAGATCGACTCGCTCAGCTACGACTGGTTGCAGACGAAGTTCGGCATTCCGACCCGGACGGTGGGCGGTTCGGTGACGGCTCAGTGCTGGGCGCGTGGTTCCGGTTTGCGAACGTGGCCGAAAGAACTACGCGCGACGGTAAATCTGGAGGGCTGGAAAGGACCGGACTCGAGTTCGGTACCGGTGCTGGCGGATTTTTCGCTCCAGAACAAACGCTGGCGAGTGCAGTTGTTTTGGGCGGCCAACGCTGTGCGCGGCGCTGGACGCTTTGTTCAGCGCAGCAGTGTGGACGGCGAAATCGCGCTTGACCTGGGCGAGCCCGGCATCCCCGCGCTGTACTTCCTCGGGGAAAGCCTGGAGGGGCGTCTTACGGGGCGCGTTCAGGTTGTTGGACCGGTGCGGAACCCTGCGCTGTGGTTTCAGGTGGCGGGAAAGAAGCTATTTTGGCACGGCGTGTCGGTCGACTCCCTCTGGGCCAGGGGCGACTCGCGCTCAGGGCGGGTGCGCATCACAGAATCGAGGGCCGAGGGGAACGTGGACCTGCCTCTGCTGGGTGCGAGATTGGGGCTCGACGGCCTGACGGGCCGTGCAAAAGGGATTCTACACGCTCGCGGTTCTGTGCCGCAGTTCAGGGTGCAGGGGGAACTGAGCGGTCGCGCGCTGGGCTACAAGGACTGGCGCTGCGACAGCCTGAGTGGCAACGTCGCCTTCTCAGGAGACACCCTGCGGTGGACCGAGCTGTGGCTGCAAAAAGACACTTCCGGCGTGAAGTCGCACGGGCAGCTCGTCTTCCGCTCGGGCAAGCTCGACGTGCTCGGCGATTTGCGCTTCTCGCTGCTGGACTCTTCGGCTGTTCTCCCCGCTGGGGTGGCTCACGCGGAGTTTTCCCTCGCTTCGGACTCGATGCGGGCTTTCCTGGACGGCAGGGCTCTGGACCTCCTCGGACTGCAAACCTGGATGCCCCTGGAGTTGAAGCTCTCTGGCGCGGCAGACGTGACGGCTCGCGTGTGGGGACGGCTGCGAAACCCATCCTGTACGGCCGATGTGACGGTTCACCACGCAGGTTGGGACAGGTGGCGCGTGGCCAGCATCCAGGCCGAAGGAAGCCTTCAGGACAGTCTTCTGGAAGCGCACGGACGTGCAGCCCTGAGCGACAGCGAGTCCGTCGTGCGGTTCGACGTTACGTGTCCCTTTTTGCCCGGCGCGGGCTGGACCGTGGACACATCCAGAACGAGGGTGTTTCTCGCTCGGGCCCGGGCCGACTCGTTGAATCTGAAGGACTTGCGACAATTCTTACCTACGGGGCTGCGGGTTGCTGGTCGCGGCTGGACGCGCGGCATTCTAAGGCGAGCAGGTACCTCCTGGGTGGTCTCAGGGAAAGCTGGTGTGACTGGGTGTACACTAACCCTCGAGCGGCCACGAGTGGCGCTGCGCCACATCGAGGCCGACGCCGAGGTCACAGGGCCGTTGCCTTTGCCGCAGGCGAACCTGCGCCTCACGGCCGGGCGTAGCAGTGTGGTGAAGAACACGCTGGACAGCCTTCTGGTGGAACTGACGCTGGACACGAGCGGCACTGTAGGGCTGCCGCGTTTCACGAGCTGGGCGGGTGGCGGTAGTCTGACCATCCAGGGAGTGGCCCCAGGACTTGCCGCGGGGAGACGCTTCTCTTTTCGCGGCAGTGCCGAGATGAGCGATTTCCCCGTCGCGTTCGTGAATGCCTACACGGGCCCGATCCAGATTCTCAAAGGGGCACTCTCCGGTCAGGCTGAAATGACCTTGGGCGCGACCGCAGGTTTCCAGAGCCAGGGAGATCTGGAGCTGCTCGGAGGTCGTGTGCAGATTGCCGACATCGAGCCGAGCGTGACAAATGTGCGTCTGCGGGTTGGACTTCGAGGGGATTCCGTGCTGGTCCGGGACCTCGGTGGCAACTGGGGCACGGGAGGCTTCGCAGGGAAAGGGTTCCTCGTTCTGGGAAGAGACGGACTTTCGGCCGCGGATCTGGCCGTGAAGGGCAAGGGACTGTCGTTCGCCCTGCCGGACGTGGCAGAAGTCCGCATCAGCGAGCTTGAAGCGCAGCTCGCTGACAAACCAGAGACCGGACGCTTCGGATTTTCCGGGAAAGTCGTTCTGGGAGAGAGTCGGTTCGTTCGCGACCTGCGTTTGGGGGATCTGGTCAACGCCTTGAGGGGAGCGTCGCCGCGGCCCAAACAAAAGAATCCCTTCCTCGAAAAGCTGGATCTCGACCTGGCGCTGGTGGTGCCGCAGACATTAGTGATCGACGTGAACCTGGGCAAAATGAGACTGGACGGGCATCTGGCGTTAAGCCAGCGGGCGGTCCAACCCGCGGTTACAGGCGAGTTCCGCGTGGTCGACGGTTACATCTTCTACCTGGACCGCAAGTTCGAAATCGAAGAAGCCACGTTCAGGCAACTCGAGCCTTTCCGAATCAATCCCGAAATCAACTTCCGCGCTGTCGCTGAGGTCCGGCCGATTCAGGCCACCGAAGGTCCAACGCTCTACCGAATCACCCTCTTGCTGACCGGCAACCTTGAGCACCCGAAGCTCGAACTTCAGTCGGAGCCGCCGCTGTCGCAGGCGGACATCATCAGCCTGCTCACCATCGGCCGGGTGCGAGGTGGTGGCGGAACCGTTGCTGGCGAAGGCGAAATGGGAATCAGCGAGATCCTGGTGCAGCGAGCCAAGTCGATCACGAGCCAACAGGTCACAGGCCTGGCGGCCCGGCAGATGGAGCGGCTGTTGAACCTGGAGAGCGTGACCATCGAAGGCAACCTGTTTCAGACGAACCAGACGTGGGGACCACGGGTCACAATCACCAAGCGGCTGGCTGAAAGACTGAACCTGACGTACCAGACCGTGGTGGGCCACACAAACGAGCAGCGCATCCGGATTTCCTACCGAATCAACCCGTACCTGTACCTGGACGGCGAGACGGACGAGCTCGGTCGAGCCGGGATTGATCTGATCGCACGGTTTCGCTTTAAATGAGGCGGCTTGTTCTGACATTCGTGGTCGGCCTTCTGTTCGGACTCCAGGTGGCGGGCCCAGCTGTGGCTGGCAAAAAGCACCGCCGCTGGATCGTGGACGACGTGCGTTTCGAGGGGAACAAGACGTTCTCCCGCCGGACACTGTTGAAGCTGATGGTCACCCGGCCGTCCGGTTTCCTGGACAAAGTGCCTTTTTCCGAAAGAGCTCTGAAGGATGACGTCAAAGCGCTGCGGCAGTTTTACCGAAACGAGGGCTTCCTGGATGCCCGGGTGAAGGTGGCAAGTGTAGAGCGAGACTCCGCTCGGTACCGGGTTCGAGTGCTGATTGCGATTCACGAGGGACCTCGCACGCGGGTTGCCGATGTTGCGTTCTTCGGAAACCGTGTGTTCTCCGACTCGGTGCTGCAGTCCTTGGTAAAAACTCGCTCTGGCGAGCCGCTCATTTCCACACGGATTGACAAAGACGTGCACCGGATTCTGGACTACCTGGCCGACCGCGGTTACCTGGAGGCGGAGGTCTCGCCGGAGGTGCGAATCGACCGTGAGAGGCACGTGGCTGTGGTCGAGTTCACCGTGAAGGAGGGGACGCAGATTCGTGTGGGCGAAATCCGCATCGAGGGGCTGGAGAGGGTGCGCCCGAAGACAGTGCTACGTGAGCTTCGCTTTCGACCGGGAGAGGTCCTTCGAATGTCGGCGATTCGTGAGTCGATTCAGCGGCTCTACCGGACTGGTTTGTTCCGCTCGGTGGAGATTGTGCCTTTGCTAAAAGAACCGCATGACGGCCGGCGCGACGTGGTTGTGCGAGTCAGTGAGCTCGACTTCGGTCAGGTGGAGTTCGGCATCGGCTTCGGCACGTTCGAAAAGGTCCGTACGTCGCTGGAGGTGTCCTACGGAAACCTTTTCGGTCTGGGGCAGAAGATCGGGTTGCGCGGCAGGGCGAGTTTCGTTCTGCAGCGCGGCGAACTGGCTTACTCCACTCCGTGGACGTTCGGGGTGCCGGTGAAGACGGACCTGAACGGCTACTACGAGGTCCACGACGAGCCAAGCTACAACGGCGTGTTCCACGGTCTGCGGATCGTTGTTGGTACGCAGGCTCACCAGAAGAAGGCTTTCCGGGTTTCCCTGCGACGCGAGGACGTGAAGTGGTACACGCTTCTGGGTGAGCCTCCCAAGGACCTTCGAGCCAAGAACACCCGAAGCATTACGGGAAGCTACGTGTTCGACGTTCGCAACGATCTTTTTAACCCGACGCGGGGCACGTACTTTCGAGTGGCGACGGAAATCGCAGGTCTTGGCGGCCCGGGCTCAAACCAGTTCGTCAAGACCACGCTGGACTGGCGGGGTTACCGA
>JAADFT010000218.1:5012-5856 GCA_013152765.1 Calditrichota bacterium
CAGCAGTACGGCCGCAGCACGGAAGTGCCAATTCAGGAGCGCTTCTTCGCCGGCGGGGCGCGCACGCTGCGAGGTTTCGGCGAAAAGATGGTCGGCCCACTCACCGCAGGCGGCATTCCCAAGGGTGGAACCCTTTCCCTTGTTCTCAACTTCTTCGAACTGCGTTTCCCGATCTACCGGATCCTCTCGGCCGCCACGTTTCTGGAGGCCGGAAACGTGTGGGGCGACTGGCACAGCGGTACCCTGCGGCACCTGCGCTGGGTCCTGGGGGCGGGCCTCAGAGTTCACTCGCCACTTGGTGTGCTTCGTCTGGACTTCGGTCTGAAACTGGACCGCAAGCCAGGGGAAAGCATCGGCGCTGTGCTCGTGGACATGGGTCAGGCGTTCTGAGGCGTGTGGTGGAGCGGGGCAAAATTCCCGTGGTCTCGACTGGTTGTTCAGCACGCAGAGTTGGGAGCTTCGGTGCTTAGGAAAGCCTGGCCGCGGCGCGTAAAGCAGACCTGACAACGCCGTACGAAATCAAGGAGGACTAAGTGCAATTTTCCTCGTGACTTTCTGTCCCAAAAGCGGAAAAGGGACGTTAGACTGCCTGTAAGATCTGTGGAAAGGTTTCCCAAACCGTGGAACCGTGGGACAAAGAGAAAGCAGAGGGCTTCGCAAGAGTGGCAACCCGGGAACAGCCGGGCAGGCTGCGCCAAACGATCTGGCCCCGGTGGGCGGAGCTCATCGAGATCAGGTAAAGATGCCAGCTCGTCCGACACCTGTGCTGGCTACCGATTCGGGTTGTGCTGGTGCTGGAACTCGGCGAATACCGGACACGAGGGCAACTTTCGAGGGCGCCGGT
>JAADFT010000219.1 GCA_013152765.1 Calditrichota bacterium
GATTTCTTGAGGTTGGAAGAGCAGATCCGGAGCGTTGTGGACGCCGGTGCGAAGTGGATTCACGTGGATGTGATGGACGGGCACTTTGTTCCGAACATTACCTTCGGAGCGCAGATGGTCGACGCAGTTCGTCGGGCTGCTCCGGAATGCACAGTCGATGTGCACCTCATGATAACCGACCCGGATCGCTACCTGGAGGTGTTCCGCGACGCCGGAGCTGACGTGCTCACGGTCCATCAGGAAGCCGCCGTGCACCTTTACCGAACCATTCAGAAAATCCGCGACCTCGGGGCCAAGGCCGGTGTGACCGTGAATCCGGCGACACCGCTGGAACTGCTGACACACGTGCTCAGTGAGATCGACCTGTTGCTCGTCATGACGGTGGAGCCGGGATTCGGTGGACAGCCGTTCATCCCGTTCGGCGTCAGCAAAGTGGCCAAAGCCAGACGACTTCTCGATTCTGTCGCCTCCCGGGCCTACCTGGAAGTCGACGGCGGAGTCGACGACGAGACAGGGCGGAAGCTCGTGCGCGCCGGAGCAGACGTTCTGGTTGCTGGATCCTGGATTTTCGGGCACGACAAACCGGGAGAACGCGTACGGACCTTGCTTAGCCTGCAAGAATCGACCACACGTTAATTCTGTTGCGTCACAGCGTCCACGTGCTTTTCGCTGGTAGAATCCGCTCAAACATGCTTTTTCGAGCCGCACTACAGATTCGATCTGAGCAGACGGACCCGTTTTCCAGGCAGTTTTGTTTCGCTCAGCTGGGCAAACAAGGTCTGATTACATCGAGACCATTCCGCCGACCCGGCCAGGCAACATCGCAAAGCCCTGAACCACTTTTTCTGAGAACACCATGACGCCGATCATCACACTGCTGACCGACTTTGGCACCCAGGACAGCTTTGTCGGCGAAATGAAGGGCAGCATTGCCCGAATTTGCCCCGAGGCAAACGTCATCGATCTGACGCACGAGATCCCGTCTCACAACGTGGAACACGCCGCCTTTGCCTGGAAGACCGCGACCGCCAGTTTTCCTAAAGGAAGCGTTCACGTGGGCGTCGTTGACCCAGGTGTCGGGACCAGCAGGAAGGCGCTTGCAGCGGAAATCGACGGTTCTTTCTACGTCTGTCCGGACAACGGAATGCTCAGCTGGATCCTTGAGGACGCTGCATCCGCCAAAATCGTTGCGGCTGACAACCCGCAATTCTGGAGGCCCTGGGTCAGCAGTACGTTTCACGGCCGCGACATTTTCGCACCTGTCGCGGCGCACCTGGCCTGTGGTGTGCCGCTTGGTTCTGTTGGTCACGTGCTTCGCACGCCCAAACGGCTCCGTCTGCGCAAGCCCCAGCTACAGGGGAAAACGATCATTGGTCACCCCATGCTGGCGGATCGCTTCGGCAATGTCCTGACCAATCTTCCAAATGCTCTACTCGAAATGATTGCAACCGTTGAATTCGGCGGTCACCGCTGCAAACCCGTTCGCACTTTCGCAGAAGGCAAGCCTGGCGAATTTCTGGTTCTGCAGGGCAGCCACGGCTACCTTGAAATCGCCTTGAATCGCGCCAGCGTCCTTACTGCCATGCGTGACGCAATGACGGCAACAGTGGTTCTTCACCTAAAGGATTCGATCAAGGGATGAACGACTACGATCGTTACAATTTTCCGGGCTGGGTACCGCCGGACGAACACCCTGACCAACTGTCGGGTTTTTCTCAGGATGAGGTACAGTGGCGACCCCGCCGTGGGCTTGGAATTCTCAATAAACTCCGCTCCGACAGGCCCAAGCTGAATCTCACTCTCTACATTCTTACCTTTCTTTCAACCTGGTTCGTCGGGACGTTCATGAGCGGCAGCGTCGTGTTGGGGCTGGAGTATTCCGGAACCATCATGGCCATTTTGACGGCCCACGAAATGGGGCACTATTTGATGTCCAGAAAGCACGGTGTACCGGCGACGTTGCCGTTCTTCATTCCGTTTCCCTTTCCTTGGCTCAATCCTTTCGGCACCCTCGGGGCCATCATTCGGATGGATTCTCGGATGCCTAACCGGCGGGCCCTTTTCGACATCGGAGTAGCCGGCCCACTCGCTGGGCTCGTGATTACGATCCCAGCGTTGATTCTCGGACTCCACTGGTCGCAAATCCAGCCGCTCAAGTCGGTCCCGGAAGGGACCCTTTTCCTCGGCGAAAGTCTCCTGTTCAAAGCGCTCAGTTACCTGGTCGTTGGCCACATTCCCGAGGGGTACGACCTCGTTCTGCACCCGATTGCTTTCGCTGGCTGGGCTGGTCTGTTCGTCACAGCTTTGAATTTGCTTCCGATCGGCCAACTGGATGGTGGTCATGTGCTGTACGCCATGTTCGGCCGCCGGAGCAATGTCGTTTACAAAATCATGCTGGCGGCTTTCGCGGTGATTTGCGCCCTGGTTTACTGGGGCTGGCTCCTGCTGATCTTGTTACTCATCTGGCTGGGCTACAGGCACCCGCCGCCGCTCGACGACTTCACTCCGCTGGACTTCAAACGCCGTGTCCTTGGCGTGCTGACATTTCTCATTTTCGTTGTGTCTTTCACTCCAGCGCCGTTCAAGATCGCATAAGCACACGCTCCCGACCGGCAAGCTCCTCAAACCCGGGGAAGCCTGCTTCACAGCAGGCACAAGGCGGACATGCTAGTTCCCAGCGCAGGACGTGGCCTTGTAGGGAGTCAACTCGAAGATCGGACCCCCACCGGTTTGTGTTCAGTTAGCGCGATCTTTGGCTCAACACCAAACAGCCCCTGATCATACGCAGACCGGGACGTCGCGGAAAAGAGCATCGCGGACAGGCAGTTCGACAGATCGGGTCTGACATAGAATGGGGTTCAGCGTAGCGTTCTGTTGCACAGACGAGTCCGTGAGGATAACTTGATCGCAGTTGCGTAATCTTTTGCTAACCGAATGAGGCAGAGCATGAGGTCTCGAGAAAGCATCAATCGCAGATCTTTCCTGGCGGGTACGCTCGGGGCGCTGTCGGCACTGGCTGTTCCAGGGATGAGTTTTGGCAAATCCGTCTCTCCACCGGTTACGCCGAAAATCGGGCCGCGCTCGGTCGAGGATCCTTCTTTCTGGGAGATGATCCGCGCGCAGTTTTTGTTGACGGACGACAGGGTCTACTTCAACAATGGTGGGCTCGGTCCATCACCGCGCCGGGTGATCGACAGGGTGTACCAGGCAACTCTCGAACTCGAGGAAATCTCTGAAACGGGCCACGAAAAGCTTGAGAGGGTGAGGGAGGACGCCGCTCGTTTTCTCGGGTGTGACCCCGAGGAAATTGCCTTCACGAGGAGCACGACCGAAGGGATGAACTACGTTGCTCGGGGCCTAAAGCTACGTCCCGGCGACGAGGTGTTGATGTCCACTCACGAGCATCCCGGCGGGGCCATGCCGTGGGTTGCGCTCAAGAGCGAGCTTGGAATCAGGATTCGGCTGTTTGAGCCGGCAGACACGGCTGAGCAAAACTACGACACAATCGCGCGAAACATCGGGCCCAAAACCCGGGTGGTGTCCATCTCTCACATGACCTGCACAACGGGAACGGTTTTCCCCGTGGCCCAGATCGCGGAGCTCTGCCATGAGAAGGGCATTGTTTTCGTACTAGACGGCGCCCATCCGCCCGGTCAGATGCCGCTGGATTTGCACGAAACTGGTGCCGATTTCTACGCCACGTCCGGACACAAGTGGCTTCTTGGGCCCAAAGGCACCGGTTTGCTTTACGTTCGTAAGGAAATGCACGAACACTGGCGGCCAGCGTTTGTCGGGGCTTACTCCGCCGATTATGACCTGGATCGCCTTTTCTACAAGCCCATCCGGCAGGCCAAAACGGTCGAATACGGAACGCGTAACATCCCGCTTCTTCTCGGGCTCGGCGAAGCGATGAGTTTTCTCAACGAAATCGGACTCGAAAACGTACGCAAACACAACCTGGCGTTATGTAACATGCTGATTGAGGGTCTATGGGACCTTCCTGAGGTCCGCATTCTCACACCAACTGAGCCAGCAAGCCGAGGTAGCATCGTCACATTCAAACCGCTGAAATTCACAATGCAGGAGACGATCGACCGCATGGCTGAACGCGGTTTCCGTCTGAGACCCGTCGGGGAGCACGGTCTCAACGCAATCCGTGTCAGCTGCCACATCTACAACACTCCCGAGCAGGTCGAGGCACTTTTGCTGGAGCTGCGGAAATTGTTCGCTTCTTAGGTTTTGGGTGCGATTTTCTCAGCACGTTTTCCAACGATGGTCCGTCCGAACGTTCCTTGCAACTAAGCAACTAAGAAAACAGTTTGTCTTGGCGTTCGTTGTTCGTTGTCCCTTGAATCCCGTTGAAGAATACTGCAAGGAAAGCGGGCGCGTGGGTGTGCTGTTCGGACTACTTGTGTCGCATAAGATATGTTATGTTACTTCTAGGCCCATCACATCCCCCTCTCTCCAAGACTAAAGCGTCACCACGCTTTTAACCCCGAGCTTCTCTGGCCAACGTTTTCTGCTCCAACCGGGCCACATTGGAACGGCAGTTGACCGGTAATCGCTCTTTAGCCAGCAAACTCCCGACGTCGATCAGCTTACAGCCATCAAGTCAGCTCCACTGAAATCGCGGCCACATCAGATCGGCGTCCACAACAGCTCCATGGGCAACTTTTTCACGTGGCCAGATCTTGACTCCCGGCACCACGGTCGCTCCACCACCGATCACTGCCTCGTCAGCAGCGATCGCGCCCAGCCGTTCCAGGCCCGTGTCGACGCTTTTCCCTTTCACGCGTGAAAAGACGTTCCCGCTCTCCAAAGGCTCATCCGCCAGCAAAGCCCCGGTCTGCACTACCGTTTTCGCAGCTAAAACTGAGCTGTACACACGTGCATTTTCTCTCACTATCGCGCCCTTGAAAAGGACACTGCGGCGAACCACGGCATTACGTTCAATTCTT
>JAADFT010000220.1 GCA_013152765.1 Calditrichota bacterium
GGTGTCTTACCACCGTCTCCGCGTTCTTTCGGTCGGCGTCCGTGGCAAATACGCGAACGCTGTCGACCCGAAACACTCGCCACGAGACCTGCGCACCGAACGCAAGCGAGGTCAGCGTCAGTGTCAGCAGGACGGTCGGGAGAATTTTGCGCTGGGAAACCGCTCGTGCAGCGTTCCAGACAACCCGGGTAAGCGAAGATTCTGTGCGGCTAAGAAGCATGGCCAGGGGGAAACAGCCTTGCGCGGCAGGATTTCGCCACGGCGGCGACTTCAGGGCAGGCGCGGTCGCCGGGGCGCTTTTGCTCGGGACCTGGCCAGGCGTACGTACTCGCCTGCAGCCTCGGCCATGGCGTCGAGCTGCCCCTTGATTTTGCGGCGCGCGCACTCCGGGTGGATGCGAATGCACTGGGTAGCCTTGCAGGTGTAGATCTTGCGGGTGCAGTTGTTCTGGCGCAGGTACTCGCGGGTGGGGACCATTCTGGCTGTGATGTCGCGGCGCGAAAAGCGATCGCCGAGGCTGCCCAGTCCCAGCTCCACGGTTCGATCCCACACAAATCTCTGCAGCGCCACGACTTCCTCGTCGTCGGGCATGGAATCGACCAGGCTCGAGAGCGGTCGCCCTTCGCTGAGATCGTGAAACACGCGCAAGCGCAGTCCCAGCGACAACTGAGTCGACGGTTTTCCGGCCAAGAGACCTCCCTCACCTTGCAACTCGCTCGAGAGCCATGTCGATCAGCACCGAAAGCGCCCGCTTCAGCGACGCCGGCTGGTCGAGATCCACACCGACAACCCGTACCCCGGGACCAAGCGATACACCTTCTGCGTAAGCCTCCGACGGCAGAGGGTTGCCCCGCGAGGAAAACGCAAGCGCGACCAACGGGGCGTCGTAATTCTCACCGTACCAGTCCGCCACAGCCTCAGCGCGCTCCCGCAGGAAAGGTACATCCCAGGGGTACAGCAGCACCGTTCCCACAACGCGGGCAATCAGCAAATCCAGCACCAGCGCGTCGGGCGAGTTCTGAACGGGCAGCCCGTACACCTGAAGGGCCCGTTCGCGGCCGAGCTCCATTCTGCCGAGCAGCAACTCAGGAGCGGCCAGATCGACCTTTCCGCAGAGGCTCCGGATGAAGTGTTCAACGCTGGGTGCATCCGGCGAAAGAGCCAGCACCTCAGCCAGGCGCAACGGCCCGCTGTACTCGACAGCTCGACGAGACGCGGCCCCGACCTCCTGACGCCGAAGCGCTCTCACAGAAACTCCGGTTTCCGAGGCCTCTGCCATCTTCACGGAGCCTTTCGTGGCCGTTCGCCCGTCACGTCAACGCCTCAGCAGGTCCTGACGAATCTGCAGCAGTTCGCTCTGCCCGAGACCAGGCCGGTTAGAAACCCGCCCGCGGAAAACGCGTCGAACGGTTCGCGTTCGAGTTCCCGCCGAAGCCGCGTCGGTACGGACCAGCGACGACAACGCCCGCAGCGTGCGTGCCTCCGGTGTTTGCGCTTCACCAGCTTCCGCCGGACTTGTGTGCTTCACCTCGGCAACCAGTCCTTTGCTTACCAGCCCGCGGAAGATTTCCAGCGCCTGTTCCCCGGACAACGTGCCGTCCGTGAGCAGATCCAGCAACGACCGCTTGCCGTCCAGTTCAGCCAAGAGCCGGGATTCCTCGGCCGTCAGCTCCACGTCTTCCTCCGGTTGCAAGGCCGCGAGCGGGCGTTCCCCGTGTGGCAACCCGGGTCCCCAGTCGAGCAAAACCGAACGCAGGCGCCGGTGCTCCTCGAGGACAGCGCTGACCGCCTCTTCGTCGAGGTGTTTCGGCCGGTCAAACGCGCCAAAACGCAGCTCGTACTCACCGTCGTCCCACAGAAGCATGCGCAACAGGGCTTTCTCCGGCGAGTAACTATTCAGCACAGCGTCGACAAGCTCGCCTTCGTCCACAAAAACGTAACCCTCGCGGTTTTCGCTCCGCACCACGATGACACCCGTCTTGGCGCCGACCGTGAGCAGTCGGATCAGATCGACGAGAGCCATTTCCCGCAGAGAGCCCGAAAACGTCTGGGGCGCGGACGCCTTTCGCGCGGCCGCAGCGCCACGCTCCGCCCGCAAACGCTCCAGCCGGGCAACCAGTTCTCCAGCCGTAACCGGCAACTGGACGAGGTCGTCCGGCGACTGTTCGTACAGCGAGAGGCGATCGCTCAGGCTCGAACCGTTGACGAGCACCAACCACAGGGCGCTGCTTCGGCGCACGAACTCGGCCACCCCGGCGACGCGATCGGCATCCAGCGGCGCCTCGAAGTACGTCACCAAGGCATCCACGGGGCTCGTCTCAAGCACTGTAGCAGCGGCCTGGTAGTCCTGCAGAAGAATTGGCACAAATCCGCTTTCCCGCAGGCCGCGGTCAAGGGGATCGACAAGCACGTCCGGGATGCCAATGCCAACAACCTTCAGGTTCGCCTTCGCGGTCGAAGAAGCCTCTTCCATGAGTGGTAGCTGCGTCCTTTCCGTCGTTCCTTGGTTGTGTTTCGTCCGATTCGAGCGGGTAACTGGCCAATGCTTGGGTTTAGCACAAACACCAGCTACGCAAGTTCGACCATTCAGGTTCGACTTGCGCTGAATTCTTCCTGAAGAGCGTGCCGCAGCTCCTCCGACGGTTCGCGCTCGAGCAACAGCAAGCGGTCACCCCTGTCGAGATGCAGCAACTCTTTCAGGATGCGCAGCGAGGCGAGGTTCGACGGTTCCACACCGGTCACCGCCACAACAATCGGCCCCGTGATTTGCTCTCGCAGAACCTGGTAGAGGTAAGCCATGTACTCCCAGCGACGCCGGTCGTTCGCTGGTACCAGAAGCACAGCACCGAGAACGTGCGGCACCAACTTGCGCAACAGCGGGTCAACAACGTGAGTCGTGTCCAGCCCGAGCAGTCCGATCTGGTTCGACAACACCCCCAGTTCCACGTCGATTTTCGCCTGGCCCGCCGTCAGAGAACGAGCCAGCAGGTCCGTGCTCGAAAGCGCCTCCAGCAGGTCACGCCGCCCCGCTTTTTCCGAACCCACGAAGAGGAGCCACTGCTCGGGCAACTGTTCCGGCAACAACTTTGGCTTGCGCACCTCAACACGCTCGACCGTCTTCTCCGGACGGGCAATCGGCTCTTCGAGCAGTTCAGGCTCTTCCGGCAGCTCGGTCGGAATCGTCTCGCCGATCTCGGGTTCCGAGGGAGCCTCAACATGGGGTTCCGCCACGGGCACTTCTTTTGGGGGAAGTTCTTCGCCAACCGGTACGGTCGGCGCAGGTGCAGGCTCCACCTCGGGAAGCGGCGCCGTTTCTACCTCGGGCCCCGGCACAACCTCGGCCACGCCGCGGTCTACCATCTTCACCAGCCGCTCGAGCGTGGTCAGCTCGTCGTAAGGACTGGCGGCGAGGATCTGGTCCAAGCTTCGCGAACCGTCGAGCAAAGCCAGAAAACGCCGCACGTCCGGCGCCAGCGAAGCGTCCTGCGGCATCCGACGGTAGCGCGACGTCAACCGGTAGTGGCCATGCCGAGCGGGCAGGCGCTCTTCCAGCTCGCGTTTCCGCTCTGACCAGCGCACGGCTTCCAGCACCAGACCCAGCGTGCTGATGCTGATGTTCGCACCAGGCGGTTCTTCGTCCACCACCTCGACCGAGGGGCTTTCCCAGCCGAGCATGGTGTACGCGGCTTTCTCGCCCTGCAACCCGTCCAGCCGCGCGTAGGTCACAGCCCCGTCCTGAAGCCCAATTTCTCCGCGCTGCCCGGCCACATTTCGCACGTGCAAAACAGCCGTCTTTCTTTCGGCGGCAAGCTGCTCAATCAGCTCCACAAGCGGCACTTCTTCGGTTTTCTCAGGATGAGCGGTGGCCGGTTTGGCCTGGGCGAGCGCCTTTTCTCTCCTCGCCAGCACCATCCGAATACGCGCCGCGATTTCCGACACGTACATCGGCTTGTTCATCACGTCCTTGGCACCCAGCCGCAGCCAGCGCTCGCGCTCGTCCGGCGAGGGGTCTTTCGTAAGAAAAAGAACGGTGGGGTCGAACCGATCGGGAGCCGCGCCGAGGCGCTGCAGAAACTCCTCGGCACTCATGTCGGGAAACCGCGCCTCTGCGAGGATGACGTCGGGCTGGAGATCCGGGATCATGCGCAGCGCCTCCGTACCACTGGAGACACTGAGCACCTCGAATTCCTGCTTCACAAGACTTTCCTGAAGTACGAGCTGATTGCGCGTGGAAGGATCCACCACCAGAACCCGGACCTGGCCCATCTCAAGACTCCCCTTTTGCGGTGAAAACCGTTCAGGCATCCCCCTGCGCACACCGCGGCAACTTGCAAACCGTCGGAATATAGACAAAGCCCCGGGGCAAATCAAGCGAAAAGCGAACAGTTGGGGGCACTCGTGGACGCTTGACAAACTTGCCGCAAACGACTAAGCCCCATTCTCGGAGGCAACGCGGGTACCAGCCGTTGCGTGATCGCAGCCGAAGATTGGCCGAAGGGAAAAGATTGAACGGCTCATTGAGTGCAAACCAAAGTCGCACAGGCTTCTCAGCCACCGGCTTCGGTGGTTGTTAAGAATATCCTCCCGAGGTGGCACATCACGAGCTCCGACGCGGGTTCGTTCGTCCACTCTGAGTTGGCGCAGACCCAAACACCGACTCAGGGAAAACAATCTGGACCGTCACCCTCTGAACCCAGACTTGCACAGAACAATGGAGAAACTACGACCTGGCCAGTCCCTGTCGCGGCGGGACTTACGAACGGCCCCACGTCGTGGGGCAATTCTCGCGTTGGGAAGGATTTGATCGCAGGAGCAGGAGGTGGGGAACAGCAACGACTCGGTAGGTCAGGACAACCAACATCCACAACCATTCAAACAGCAAAAGGCACCGAGGATACAATCTGCACCCGAAAGCACTCTTGGGGTTAAGGTATCTCCTCTCGCAGCACAG
>JAADFT010000221.1 GCA_013152765.1 Calditrichota bacterium
CCGCCTGGGAGAAATACTCGCCAGACAGACGCGGTCGGAAGCAAGGTCGCCGACATCTTGAGGCGGCAGAATCAATTCTGTTGCCACGGTTCGTTCGGTTGGCTCGGTCTCCGGGCGCGGACGCGTTCAAAAAAGCCGCCCCCCGGGAGCGTGTCGGGAAAACAGGCCAGCCCGACCCCGGGCGGCGGCTTAATCGCTGTACCGAACGGGCAACAAGAGCTGCTTCACGCGCGGGGCTCAGTTCTTGCCCTGCAGCTCGTCTTTCAACTGGCTGAGTTCGACCAGGTGGTCTTCTTCTTCCCGCACGGTCTCGTCCACGAGCTTCAAGTCTTTCTCTGGAATGTGCTTTCGCAACTCCTGAAGCAACAGGAGCGTGTTTTTCTCCATCTGCAAAGCGATTTCCACAGCCCGGGCGTCTGTTTCAGCTCCCTCGGCAGCTTTACGAGCCGCTTCTTCGTCTGTGAAAGTGGTGTTCGACAGAAGCGCTTTTACGTAGGCGTCGTACTCGCCGGGGTAGGATTCTGTTGGCTGATGCTCGCCGAGTTCGTCGAGCCAGCGGCGAAAGCGTTCCTCGTGTCGCTTCTCTTGCTCTGCAATTCGGCGAGCGGCTTCACGCAGCTTCTGGGTCTTGGCGGTTGCTGCCAGCGCTTTGTAGAACTCGTAGCCGTTGCGTTCCTCCGTCACGTTCATGGCGACGATCTCGCTGGCGACGAAAAGATTGGCCATCGTACACCTCCCTACCTTGGTCGCGGTTGTGCCTTGAGGTCAAAAAAGCCAGTGGACAACTTGAAGCTTTTGTTGAATATAGGCCAGGTCTGCAACAATGTCAAGCGGAAAGGAAGGCTGAACGAGTGTCTGGACAGTTCTCAGAAGGCAGGGCTCGCAGACTTTGTTTCCGGCTGACGTGGGGAACCCAGGATCTCCGGAGGTGGTCTAAGGAAAGGACAACCTGCTTAGTTCGAGGCACTGGACAGAGACAAAAACCTTGACAACGTGGGCTGTTTTTCTTATCTTTGCACGCGATTTGGGCGATTAGCTCAGTTGGTTAGAGCGCTGGTCTCACATACCAGAGGTCACTGGTTCGAATCCAGTATCGCCCACGCTCCGAAGGCGGCCATGAACGGTCGCCTTTTGCTGTTTTGAGGCGTCTTAGCAGCGAGCACACGAGCGGCAGGAGCGTTCGGGGGTATTTCGACCGCCTTTCGCACCTTCCCACGCGTTTTGCCCGATCGTTTGTCACTTACCGAAAAATCTTGGTGCGGAGAGCCGGTTTTTTGCCGGGCAAGGGGCCAGAAGTGCAGTTGTCCGGCCAATGTCCCCCTGGTGTTTGTACGAGGCTGAACGAGCAGGTTGTGTGTTGACCTGCCTTCGTGTCCCACGGGACTTGAGGAACGTCGGCGCCTGCTCCAGCCTTGCTACAGTCAAGTTGCCTCGCGGTGAGGGATCCGCGTGCGAGTAGTTGCGTTCTGTCGTGCTGTTTCTCAGGCGTCGAGCACTCGGAAGTAGAATTCCTCGTACTGCTGCACGATTTTTCCCTGCTCGAAATGCTCCACTGCGCGTTTCCTGGCTGCGTCTCGGAAGCGCAGGTGCAAATCTGGATTGCGGAGCAGTTGAAGCACGCTGGCTGCCATTCCCGCGACATCACCAACCGGGTGAAGAAACCCGCACTCCCCGTGGACTACCACTTCCGGCAACCCGCCAACGTCGCTGGCGACCACAGGCACGCCCGAGCTCATGGCCTCCAGGGCGGCAAGGCCGAAGCTTTCCTGTTCACTCGGCAGGAGGAAAACGTCCGCGCACGCGTAGATGTTTTCGGGGAATTCCTGCTCGCCGAGGAAAAAGACGTCATCGAACAACTTGAACTCCCGCAAGAGTTGCTGGGCCATCATGCGTTCGGGACCTTCACCGATCATCAGCAGTTTGGCGGGCATTTGCTCGCGGACGCGAGCGAAAATCCGCACCACGTCGCTGATGCGCTTGACGGGGCGAAAGTTGGAAGCGTGGACAAGCAAAGGCTCGTCGTTCGGCGCAAAGCGCCGGCGCTCACAGGCCTGAACGACCCCGCTAAATCGTTCTGTGTCAACGAAATTTGGGATGACGACGATTTCGTTGGCGACGTCGAATTCCTCGAGGGTTCGACGTCGAAGGTAGCGAGAAACGGCCGTGACGCCGTCAGACTGCTCCACGGAAAACTTAACCACAGGTCGGTAAGCCGGGTCGGCCCCAACGAGTGTGATGTCCGTGCCGTGCAAAGTGGTGACGACTTTCGGCACATGGGGTGCCAGCAGTTGTCGGGCCAGGTAAGCGCTGGTGGCATGCGGCACTGCGTAGTGCGCGTGGATGATGTCCAGTTTACAGTGCTTTGTCACCTCGACGAGCTTGGTTGCCAGAGCCAGACTGTACGGCGGGTACTTGAGAAGGGGGTAGGCTGCGACTTCCACCTCGTGCATCAGCAGGTTCTGGTGGAACTGGGACAGGCGGAAAGGTCTGGCGTAGCTGAACAGGTGGACGTGGTGGCCGCGCCGGGCCAGCGAGATCGCAAGCTCCGTGGCAATCACACCGCTGCCTCCCTGGCTCGGGTAGCAAACGATTCCGATTTTCAGTTTGCGCGGCATGATTCCTCCCGTCCGTGTGATGTCAGCGCAGATCTGAGATTTTGGCAAAGGTGCCGGGAAGATCACTCACGGGGACTGGCCCGTTCCAGAGGAACGGTTCACCGTAGGTCGCACCAATTTTCGATCCCCAGTAGCGCGCTCGTGTCTCGATCACCTGCAAAAACTCCGCGCTGCTGATGTAAGTCTGAGGCTCGCTGTCGAAGCGGTTGTCCCGACTGTGGAACTGGGACGTGTAACAGTGAATCGCGGCGAGCTTTGTCTCGAACGTGTCTGTGATGTCGACGACAAGGGTTGGAGTAAACTCGTAATGCAAAGGGTAGTACACGACGGTTCCAGGCCGGTGCGGCGGTTGCCCGGTGTCGATTTTGGTCAGCCCAGCGTAGAAGCAGGCCTCCCGAACCACGACGGAGGCGTTGGCGTGATCCGGATGCCGATCGAGCCAGTAGGGGGCAAGCACGAGCTGAGGACGGTAGCGCCGAATTGCACGGATGATTCTCTCGCGGTTTTCGGGCGTGTTGGCGATGTTGCCGTCGGGAATGTCCAGGACGTCCCAGGCGCGTAGTCCGAGAACGTTGGCGCTGGCTTCGAATTCCCGGCGTCGGTCTTGTGGAGTCCCTCGGGTGCCCAGCTCAGCCTTTGTCAGCGCCACCACGCCCACTGCGTAGCCCTGTTTGCTCATTTTTGCCACAGTGCCGCCGCAGCTCAGCTCCATGTCGTCGGGGTGTGCTTCGAAAACCAGGACGTCAAGTTTCATTCCGGGACTCCCTTACAAGCGCGAGCGGCGAGTTCAGCCTGAGTCTGCCGTTGGGTGAAGAAGGACATCGAAATGGGCTGGCTGTTCACCCAGGGACTAAAGATCAAGGAACGTGTGAACATGCTTGTCCAGCTGGATATTCCTCCGGATCGTTGAGTACAGCTCTCTGCCGTGTTTGGCGAGAAAAGGCAAAACACCGAGCACGCGTTCCTGAGGCGTGTTGAACGGCGCGACGCTGTTGATCACAGCTTTCACCTGTCTGGACCGGACCTCGTCTTTTCGGCGTTGGGCCGCCGCGATTTTCTTCTCCGAGTCGTTGAGCGTCTTGAGAATGCGCCCTTTTGCTCCCTCCAGGTAGCCCTTTAGCGTTGGGTCGATTTCGGTTGAATGGCGGACCACCTCCGCCCAGTGTGTGTCGAGTGCTTTCTGCAGCTGCCTTAGTGCTTCGGTGAGCTCTTTCGGAAGGGCCTGCTGAGCCAGCTCCGACGCGAGTTGCGGCCCCTTTTCCCAAATTTGCGTTGGTTCCACGCCGAGTTTTTCCAGGTAGCGGCGAACGGCCGGTTCCAGCAGTGTAAAGCCAGGGCGAGGCCAGATGACCGCCATTTTGCCTCCGAAGGCCTCGTAGACGGCGCTAAGCTGGGCGTAGTAGGCGATTTCCCCGGGGCCGCCCACGTAGACCGCAGTCGGCACGAGCGCGTCCTGGAAGAGAGGTCTCAAAACCACGTTGGGGCTAATCTTCTCCGGAGCGGCTTCCAGGTGCTCGGCAAACTCCCGGCGGCTGAACGTCCGTTCCAGCGACGGGATGCTTATCCGCTCACCTTCGTCGAAAATCGTGTGGCGTTCCCCTTCCAGGTAGAAGAAATTCAGTCTGCCGCCGCGGGTGTGAATCTGTCGCTCAAAGCCGGCCTGTTCGAGCTCGCTGTTGCGTTTCTCGAGCGCCTGACTCGACGGCGAGCGCTCTTCGAGTTCACGCAGGAACAAATCCAGCGCCAGGCGTTTGAGCTCGGGGTCGGACGGATCGAGGAAGACTACCCCGAGGTCGGAGAGCCAGTTCGCGGCCCATTTCCCGAAAGCCTGGTTGAGCGTGGCACCGGGGGTGTAGGATTGCCTCAAAAGCTCCAGAAGCTCCCCGGTGAACTCCGTCTCTGGCAGGAGGGAAGAGAGTAGTTCCAGGTCGTCAAGCACCTTTTGTGGTAGAGCACGGGCCGAAATGGGCACGCGGCTCCTGTCTTCGGGTAGAGACAGAACGCGCAGGTCAAAATTCCTGTCCAGAATCCGAGCGTGCCGGACTTCTTCGAAGTCGTGGTCTTCGGAAACGAAGTAAAAAACGGGAACGCAACGGAGTCCGGTTGCGCTTTCGATTTGTTCTGCAAGTACGGTGGCGGTGAGGGCTTTGTAGACAACAAAGAGGGGGCCACCCAGGTAACCCATTTGTTGTCCGGTGACAGCGGCCACCGTGTCTGTCTCCCTCAGTGCGTCGATGTTCTCGAGAGTCCTGGAACCCATGCCAAAAGCGCGATTCTGGCGCGCGAGAATGTCGGCCACCTTGTCCCGGTTAGCGGCGA
>JAADFT010000222.1 GCA_013152765.1 Calditrichota bacterium
GTTCATCGTGTAGATCCGGATGGTGCACTCGCGCGGCAGATGGATAAAGTAAATCCTCCGTTCCCCACGACCGGAACGCACGTCCGGTTTGGGTTCCCACTCAGCAGCAGCCACGTACGGGTTGGGCACCACTGCGATCCGATCGAGTTCGGACTTGGCCCGTTTCCTGTCTTCCTTGGCACGCTCCGTCTCAAACTCGAATCGGTCGAGATGCGTGAACGGCTTCTTGGAAGCGATCAAGAACACATCCCCGGGCTTCGGCTTGATCAGCGGCACAGCCACCGTGTCCACCGGGTTCCCCATGGGATCGTAAACGATCGAATCCTTGGGAGTGTAGAAGAACACCTGCCAGGTGCCCACAGGCCTGCTCTTGATCCCGAACTCGAGCGGCACAATTTTGTCCTGCGGGCTGATGGCAGAGTCACCGTCCGTGTCGAAGAAAACGAACTGGACCGTGTCTCCCCGGGTAACGTTGATGACCAGGAAATTGGCCGGGCGATGATTGTACGAGGTCGCCACAACGTGATCGAAAACGTGGATCTCGTAGTCCGCGGGGAAGGGCACACCGCCGCTCGGGTACTTCTGCACAATGTAACGGAAGTTGCAGTCGCCAACCAGCCAGCCACTCCGTTCCGGGTCGGCCTCCAGCGGATCATCTTTGACTGTCACCTGGAGACCGTGCTCGTACGGGTTGTTGTCTGAACCATCCAGGTACGGCGAGTTCTTGATCAGGTAGCGTGAGTAGCTCACAACGTATTTGTCCGTGACCGGCATCCGCGTCAAATCGAGAATCTCGATCCAATCGCGTTCCTCGTTCACGCGGTAATCCTGTTCGGGTTCGTACACTTCGCCCGAAGCCAGGTTGGTCACCTTGACCGAAGACGGGATGATGTACCTGTGTTTCGGATTCAGGCGCGCAACCAGAATGGAGTCGATCGGTACAGGCGGGAAAACGCTGCTGTCGTAAGCCGTGTAGTAGTAGCGCCAGTTCACCTCGAGGGTGTCGCTGATGACCTCGTCCAGGTCCCGCATGGAGTAGGTCGTGTGCGACTCGGTTGTGTCGTCGAAGGTGATTTCGTAGTGATGCCGATCCCGCACCTGGTTCGGGTCGATCACCTTCACATTCACCACACCCGTTCCCGGGCCCTCGTGGGCCAGCTGGCCGCCGAAGATCCGGGCAGGCACGTAGCCCGCGCTCGGCGCCTGCGGGGTTACGATCGCCGTGTTGACGTCGGGCACGTAGTGACCGGAGTTCGGTGGATCCTCGATGAAAGCTTTCGGGCATTCCGTGGGCGGCACCTCCACCGTGTCGCCTTTGTCGTACGCAACCACGGCGTAGTAGTACTTCTGGCCATTCACCACATTGGTGTCGACAAACGAATGCCGCAAACCTGTGTCGTCGCCCATGTAGTAGTGAATGCCGTTCACCTGCTCGACCTTGTGCGGACCTTTGATCCCGTCCTTCAGGTCGAACTGCGCGATCGGCTTCCACAATTTCGGGTTACCCTGGGCGTCGGTAATCACCAGGGCGTCGTTGAAACCGATGTCCGTGCCGCGGTAAATGGCGTAGCCTTCGAAATCGTAGCCGTACACCGGGTCACGGGAGTATTCCGCCGTGTCGTCCCAGTAGAGGGTAACTTTACCGTCGCCAGGCACAGCCGTCAGATGCGGCTTGAGCGGAGCTTTGGCGAAGCGGTAGCCGGCGTTGTAGATCTTCTGGACGATTTTCGCAGTGCGGAACAGGTCGTTCTTGTCGTAGCCGAACAGAAGGGCGATCGAGAACCGGCGCTGATCATGTGGGCCCACCTTCACCGGTCCCGAGGCGTACAGGAAGATGTTGTCCGTGTTTTGCTGGAAGAGAGAGTCCACAATGCCCGAAGCCATCTGGCGCCAGATGTCCTCATCCTGGCTCGCCCAGATGTCGCCGTAGCCGAACACCGAGAACGTGGTCAAACCGATCTGGTCCGCCTCATCCAGGTCTGTCTCGTCGAAGTTTGGCTCGCCGTGGGTTGGCACGCCGTCGCCCTCGCCCGGATCCGGACCCGGGTAGCCAGGATCTTCCGGGCCAAGACCATCAGCCCCGACGTCATCGATCAACGGATTCCAGTCGCCGTCGTTGTCGATGTCGTCCTGCATGCTTTCGTCCACCATGCCGTCTTCGTCGTTGTCGATCCCGTCGTAGGGCTCCCCGGGACTTTCCAGGAACTTGTAGCCCAGGTAACCCGGACGCCAGCCCGTGTGCTCGCCGCGGAAGTCGTGGTCCCAGGCGTAGACCATGTCCAGCTTGGTGTCGTAGTAGCCGTCGTCGTCGCTGTAGTCGTCTGCGCCGCCGATGTGGGGATCACCGTACATTCCCAGGTAGATGCGTTGCAGCGTGTCGGCGCCGACGTTTTCCATCTCGTAAACCCAGAAAATACAATCCTGCGCCAGGGTGTGAGCCCATTGGTAACCTCGCACCTCGACTTGCACCCCAAGGCCGCGACGGTCAGGGTCATTCTCCGGATCCGGGTAAAAATCGAACTCGGCGTTGTTGTAGTCGTCCATCACGTAGTAGCTTTCCTGATCAGCCGTGACGACGCCAACACCGTACTCGCCAATCCACTTTCCAGCCCAGTCGCGACTTTTGTTCGGCCAGAAGGGCGGCCACGTGGAAGGCCGGTCGCTCATGGCGATGTACTCTTGGGCCGAATCCGCGTAACCTGGCAGCGGCTCCCAGCCCCAGGGGAGGCCGTTCGGAGCACGGTCGCCGCCTACGTCCAGGCCGTCCGAAACGATGTGGCGGCGCATGCCGTGGATGTCCCTCACTTCACCGGCCACCAGAATTCCGAACTCGAAACCGTAGCCGTGACCGCTTCCTTTCGGCCACTGCAACGACGGCTCCGTGCGCGGTTTGCCGATCGAGCCGTAGTTGTAAAAGAGCGTAACAATCTGGTTTCCGTTGTGGATGCCTTGCTTTCTCCACTCGTGGTTGCCGTGGGCTCCTGCTGTGGCCTTCACGCTCTTCAAGAGCCGTTCCATCCGGCGGTGGTAGGCGTCCCACTCAGCCTGACTGGCAGACTTGTCCGGCCAGGGATACTTCTGCTGCGCGAGACCAGTTGTCGTCAGCAGGGACAGGGAGGCAACCAGCGTCGCGTACAAAATTCTTGGACGGTATCTCATGCAACTGCTCCTACGTTACCTTGGTGCAGCGAAATTTTCCTCTCGTTGCTCGTCTTTCGACGGGTCAAAAACCCAAGGACAACCCCACGAACACCTGCCTCGGCTGCGAGTACCAGTCGGGGCGATTCAGGTAATCCTTGAGGTGGTGACGTCCGTACTCGTCCCCGTGATCCGGAACGTACGTGGGAATCAGGGAGTACGTGGCGCGACCGGTGTCGTTGTAGACGTAGTTCTCGTTCAACTGGTCAAACAGATTGTAGACTTTCAGAAACAGAGTCAACCGCAACTTGTCGAAGCGGAAATCCCTGTAAGCGTGCAGGTCGAAGTTGTAGCGGGGCGGTTTCCGGCCGGAGTTAATCACGTCCAGCCTGGCGCCCTGAAACTCGGGTGTGTAAGGCAAACCCGAACCCATCCTGGCCAGCAAGCTCACACCCCATTTGCCTGGCTCTGTCAGCGACACCGTGGCGTTGAGCGTGTGCCGTTGATCCCAGTCCAAAGGCAGGGCGCGACGAGGACTTTCCCGCGGGGGCACTGTCTGCAAATCGTAGAACCGACTCAGCGGGTCACTCGAGTTACCCTCCGCTACGGAGTAGGTGTAGTCCAGCGTCGCAGAAAGCAACCCGGTGCGCCGTTTTTCCAGCGAAAGCGTGAGCCCCTTCACGTGCCCGTAGTCGGCGTTGGCGTAGCGCGTGTAGTAGTCGCCGCGCGAGTAGAGCTCAATCACCTCCGTACCGAGAAGATCATTGATGTCCTTGTAAAAAGCGATGACTTCGATCCCAATGTCGTTGCCAAGCTGCTGCTGCAAACCGACCTCGTACTGAACCGTGCGCTCCGGCTTCAGGTCCGCGTTACCCAGGTTGCTACGAAAACGCCCGCTGATGACCTCAAACTCCGGATTGGAGTACAGGTACGCAAAGCCGGGCATCTGGAAAAAGTGTCCGTAAGAGAAGTGAATGATGCCGCGGTCTGTGATTGGGTAAGCGATGCCCAGGCGCGGGCTCCACTGCATCTTGGGTTTCACCTTGCGCAGCTTCAGCTCGCTCAAAGACTCGCGATTTCCAGCAATCAACTTCTTGTCGCGGGGATCGGCGGGCACGTACCAGTTCGCGTTGAAGTAGTCGAAGCGCACGCCGATGTTCACAATCATGTCAGCGAGCTCGATCTTGTCCTGGATGTAGTACGCGCCTTCGTACGGCTTCCGCAGGTACTGGTTGTTGCTGGTGCTCGTCTCCGGTGTGTGAATCGTTGGAATCCAGTTGTACGTGTCGCGAATGTCGATGTAGAACGAGTGGTAACGGAGACGGTGCACGCGGGCCTCGAAGCCCGTCTTGATCTGGTGGCGCCGGTTCACCTGCGAGGTGAGATCAAACCGCACCACGTAACTGCGCGAGTTCCGGTAGGTGTGTGTCTTGCTCTGGCCTCCGGCGTAGAACTCGTGTCCGGGCGTGTTCAGGAGAACATTGGGCAAGTAGCGCGGGTCGCGCCAGTTCTCGTACAAATACGACTTGTAGTCGTACTCGTACCGCGCAGCCTTCAACGTGTAGAAAGTTGCAGGTGAAAGAGTGTGCGTAAGATCGAGCGTGTGCGAAGCGCCCCAGGAGTACCTGTTTGGGATGCCTTCGGGGTTGTACTTGAAATTGTGGCTGTAGGTCTTGTACTTCCTGTCGTTGAACAGCAGCGAGTAACGCAGCTGTAGCGACGGGGAAATGCGAAAAGTCAGCTTTCCCTGCAGCGAAAAACGCCGGTACGGATTCATGGCCACGTAGCGACCGTC
>JAADFT010000223.1 GCA_013152765.1 Calditrichota bacterium
CGTGACAGAACACCGTCAGAACCTGAGAATGGCTCAAACTCGAAGGGTTTAGCACGCATGCGTCTTTGGGTAGTGGTAAATCCGTCGTCGGGACACGGGGAGGGCAAGAAACGAGGGCCCGAGGCCGTCGAAAGGCTCCGGGCGTGCGGACTGGATCTGGAGGTAGTCACGTCGGAGTACCCAAGACACATCTACGACCTCACCCGCGCGCTGGAGCCCGGCAAATACGACGGCGCCGTGGCCGTGGGGGGCGACGGTACCCTGTTCGAGCTGATTAACGGACTTGTCCGAGCGCACGGCGAAATCCCTTTTCCGATCGGACAGATCCCGGTTGGCACGGGCAACTCGCTGGCTCGCGACCTGTTTTCGGATTCCCTGGACAGCGCGGTTCAGGCCATCTGCGACAACCACACCCGCCCCCTGGACGTGATCCGCTACTCGACCAAGCAGTCGGAAGCCTACTTCACGAACGTCATGGGTGTTG
Source organism: Calditrichota bacterium (assembly GCA_013152765.1). GTDB lineage: Bacteria > Zhuqueibacterota > Zhuqueibacteria > Oleimicrobiales > Geothermoviventaceae > Geothermovivens. The sequence goes on from JAADFT010000223.1 coordinate 485, forward strand.
GTTTCGTCTCCGACATCAATGCCCGAGCATTTCGCTTCCAGTGGATGGGAATGACTGCGTACGCGCTGGCAACCCTGCTCGAGATTGTGAGGCCCCGTTTCGCCCACACACGCGTCTGGGTGGACGGCACCGAAGTCCTCAACGAGCCCACACTCTTTGCGGAGATCTGTAACTCTCGCTACACCGGTGGCAACATGCTCATGGCCCCAGACGCCAAAATCGACGACGGGTTGCTCGATCTGGTCGTGTGTCTGCCCATGAAGCGTTTGCGCTTGCTTCGTTCGTTCCCGAAGATCTTTTCCGGAACCCACCTCGCGTTGCCGGAGGTCAAATTCTTCCGGGGCAGGCGAGCTCGGATCGAGACAGACCCTCCGAAGCGCCTTTCGCCCGACGGCGAAGTCTTCGACGAGACGCCGGTTGAACTGGAGTGTCTGCCCGGATTCGTCGAGGTGTTTGCGTGAAGGCGGCGCTGGTTTCGCTTTTCCGCTGGACCCTGGGACTTGTCGTTTTCACCGTCGCTGCGATTTCCGTTCTCGTAGCCGCTTTTCTTCTCCCGACGCGGCACCTGAGTCAGGTCATCAGGTGGGGCTGCCGCGCAGTCCTCTGGGCAGCTGGTGTTCGCGTGCGGGTGGAAATGGAAGAACCTCTGGAAGGCGGACCGTTTCTTTTCGTCGGTAACCACGTCAACATTTTCGATCCGTTCGTCTACGGCGGCTACCTGCCTCGACCGGTGCGCGGCGTGGAGCTGGAAACTCATTTTCGCTGGCCTCTGTACGGGCTGGTAATCCGAAAGATCGGCAACGTGCCCATTCGTCAACGCCCGGGGCGAAGCGTTCTCGAAAGCTACGACAGAGCCGCGGAGCTCATTCGTCAGGGAATTTCTGTGGTTATTTTGCCAGAAGGACACCGCACGCTCACAGGCCGTCTTGGTCCGTTTACGCGTGCCCCCTTTCGCTTTGCGAAAGATCTCGGGCTGGACATCGTCCCCGTGGCACTGGTCGGGGCGTACCGGATCAAACGGAAGGGCTCGTGGCACATCCGTCCCGGAACAGTCATTCTGCGAATTGGTCGGCCTGTTCGTTCGCACGAGATTCAGCACCTGAGCGACGCAGAGCTGCGCCACCTCCTTCGAGAGCGTGTCAAGGCACTGCTCAGCGAGTCCAGCGCCGAGCAAGCTTCAGGCAGCCAGAACACGCAGGTACGGAACCTTGGCTGATCTGTCAGATCGAGCAAGTCTGGACGTACCGCCGTCCTGGTCGCTTGCCCTGCGGAGAATTCTGGAGGCCCCGGGTGTCGTCCTCGTGGTCGGGGGTACGGACTCCGGGAAAACAACCTTTTGCAAGCTCCTGGCACGCACCGGCGCAGAAGCGGGGCTGCGGGTCAGTTTTGTGGACGCCGACATCGGGCAGTCCACCGTGGGTCCACCCGGCTGCATCGGCTGGGCCACCGTTTCAAAGCAAGGTGCGCTGACGGAGAAGGCCCTGTGGTTCATTGGGACCTACTCTCCAGCAGGGCACTTACCCGAGGTGATCACCGGCACACGCACGCTTGTCGCCAGGGCGCTGCGGAGCAAGGCGGAACTGGTGGTCGTCGACTCGACCGGCCTCGTGCGAGGCTGGACGGGCTACCAGCTGAAAACAGCCAAGGCGCAGATCCTGCGACCGCGCCACCTGGCCATTTTTGCGGGGCAAAAAGAGCTGGGTCCTTTGCCACTGGTTCTTTCGACGCTGCGCAGTGTGCGGATCCACAGGCTCCGTGTTCCCGCCGGTGTGCGCAAACGCGACCCCGCCGAAAGGCGCGCTTACCGGGAGACCCGTTTTCGCGAGTTCTTTTCGGAGTGCAGCGAACTCACGTTTGCGTTCCCTGACCTGTTCTTGTGGGGACGAAGCTGGTACCGCCCAGGTACCCCTCTGACCGAAGCCCAGCGCGTGGAACTGGAGCGACGCCTGCAGATCACGCTCGCCCACGCTGAAAGAAAAGAGAGCATGACCTTCGTCGTTCGGGCGGCGCGAGAACTGGAACGTTACGCCGAATCGGTTCCCGCGATCAGCCGCAGGGGCGTTCGTCTGCTGCCCGTCGAGACCTGGAAGGGCAGGCTCTGTGCCGTGGAACGAGAACCGGGCGACGCCTTGGCGGTTGGCAAACTACTCTCGGTGGATTTCAAAACGAGAACCGTCCGCCTGCTGGGCAGGCGTCTTGCACGGGGACGAGGGAGAATTCTGAAAATCGGGGCAGAAGTTCCAGTGTAACTGGCGGCCGTGTAACCGAAAAGCTGCGAGGACGCGAGACTCATGGCTAAAGAGCTTCCCAAATTGAAAACGCGCATCACCGAGCTACTCGGCATCGAACACCCGATCATCCAGGGCGGCATGGCCTGGGTGGCTGACCACAACCTTGTCGTGCCCGTCAGCGAAGCCGGCGGCCTCGGTGTGATCGGCGCTGGTTCGATGACACCGTCGCAGCTTGTTGGCGAAATCATGGCCGTGAGGGCTGGCACTTCCAAGCCTTTCGCGGTAAACGTGCCCATGACTCGTCCAGATGCGGCCAAACTGATACGCATCTGTCTTGAGCAGGACGTGAAGATCGTTTTCACTTCCGCCGGGAATCCAGCTGTTTTTACGCCCCAGCTCAAGGAAAAGGGCGTCACGGTGATTCACGTAGTCTCCAGCGTGCGCCACGCCCTGAAAGCCGAACGTGCAGGTGTGGACGCCGTCGTCGCGGAAGGCTGGGAAGCCGGCGGCCACGTCAGTCGCGAGGAGACGTGCACCCTGACGTTAGTACCCCAGGTGGTCGACGCACTCCAGATTCCCGTAATCGCAGCCGGTGGAATCGCCGATGCCCGGGGCTTTGTGGCGGCCCTTGCCCTTGGCGCCGAGGCGGTGCAAATCGGCACCCGTTTCGCCGCCACGGTTGAGGCAAATTGCAGCATTTACTACAAGAACGCGATCGTGCGGGCCGAAGACGCCGCCACTGTGGTGGTGACGCGGTCCCTCCAGCCCACGCGGGTCATTCGAAACGCCTTTGCCGAGCAGCTCCTGCGGGCCGAGCAGCGAGGCGTTCAGGAACCGCAACTCCGGGACATGCTTGGCGAGGGCCGTTCGCGCCTTGGCATCGTCGACGGAGACCTCAGCGAGGGGCTTCTGGAAGCGGGGCAGAGCGCTGGTCTCGTCAAGGCGCTGCGCACGGTGGAACTCATTTTCGAAGAATTTCTGAACGGTTACCGCGAGGTCCTCAAGCGGCTCGAGGGACTTCAGCAGCGGAGGTAGGTGATGCCTGTTTTCCCAAAGGCTGGCCCTGAAAATACGCAGGAAAGCCTGGCCATCGCTTTCGAGACAGCCGAAAAACACGGACTGCAGTACCTGGTCGTTGCGTCCACGTACGGCGACACGGCGCGAGCAGCCTTCGAGATGCTGGGGGATCGACAACTCCAGCTCGTGATCGTGACTCACAACACCGGTTTCAAGCGGCCCGGGGAACAACAGTTCGATCCCGAGCTTCGCGACAAGCTCCAAAGCGCGGGCGTACCCGTGGTTACCGGAACCATGCCGTTCCGCACGATCAGCAGAGCCATTCGCGACCGCCTGGGCGGCAGCGACACGGACCTGGTGGCAAACAGCCTGCGCATTCTCTGCGAAGGTGTGAAAGTCTGCGTGGAAATCGCCTGCATGGCCTGCGACGCCGGGGTTGTGCCTCCCGAAGACGTCGTGACCGTGGCCGGGACTGGGCGCGGCGCTGATACCGTAGTTGTGGTCAAAGCTCAGCCTTCGAACCGCTTCTTTGACGTGCGCGTCCGTGAAATCGTGGCGAAACCCTGGGAGTTCTGAGCCCGGCACGGCGAGGCCACCGGGTTGCCGAGAGATCCACCTCACGAGAACGAACAGGCTGCAAAACGTCTTCGTCAACTTCTTCCTGAACACGACTCGGGTTCCGGCGTTGAACAAGAACACAACTGGACACGTCCCGCTGCGAACGTGTGTGGGCTGCCGGTCTGTTCGTCCCAAGGGCGAACTCTTGCGTCTGGTTCGCTTGCCCGACGGCAGCTTCGAGATCGACCCGGCGCAGCGAAAACCCGGGCGTGGCGCTTACGTTTGTCTGAAGCTCGAGTGCGCCGCCCAAATGAAGAAACGCAAAGCGCTGGACCGCTCTTTCCGCCAGCCTGTGCCGCGCGATTTTTACGAGGAAGTAATTGCTTATGTCCGAAAACAGCTTGAGTCACAAGATTGACGTGCTGCTCGGGTTCGCGCACAAGGCGCGAAAGCTCATCACGGGGAGCACGGCCACGGAAGTCAGTTTGCGGCGCGGCAGGTTGCGCGTCCTCATTCTGGCGTCCGACGCTTCCAAATCCACCACGCAGAAATTTGCGCGGCTGGCTGCTCGA
>JAADFT010000224.1 GCA_013152765.1 Calditrichota bacterium
ACAGCTCCACCTCCTCTGGGCGGTGCCGCATGATGTCCCAGGCCTGTTGCGCTGCTTCCTTCTTGTGCTCGTTGACCCACTGAATCGCGTTCCGCAGCTCTTCCACAAAAATCTCGACGATGTCCGGGTGTTCCCGCAGGAACTCGCCCTTCACCACAAGTCCGGCGTTGGGCAGGTTCCCGATTCCCGGGTGCACCTTTTTCCAGATGTCGCGGTAGGCGATGGACTCGTAGGAGTCTTTTGTGTTGTACAGCGCGTAACTTGCCTCGGGCTCTCGCAGCAGCACCGTGTCGGCTTCGCCCTTCACAAACAGGTCTTTGATCTCTTCCGGGCGGCCAAACGGGTTCCCGTAGACAAATTCGAATTCGCTCGGGTCGTGGCCCGTCAAACGCATCAGGTGGAACGTCACAGCAGCGGGCGGCGCGTTCTTGAAAAGTGGCATGTGGATTTTGTGGCCTTTTAGATCCCCGAAATTCTCCGCCTTGTAGCCGCGCGTCAGCACGTAGAAGTTGTCCCACACGTCCACCGAGAGCATCTTGATGTCGACCCCGTTGTCGAACAAGCGGGCGGCCGCCATCACAGCCGAGAAGCTGAAGTCAGCCCTTCCATTCACAATCCAGGCCATGTGCTTCTCGGTCTCTTCCCACACCTTCAGCTCGTCAATCCGCACCCGGTCCGTCAGGCGTCGCGACTTCAGCAGTTGCATGATGATCGGGTACAGGATCGGCGTCGCCGACTGAACAACGATTGGCACCCGCTTGTCGCCTGTGTGCACGGCGGGGCCAGTTTGTTCGCGGTACGGTTTGTAGAACCACACCTTGTAGCGGAACATGGCCAGCTTCTCGGTGTGGTGCTCAAATCCCATCCCTTCCAGCAGGTTGATGAGCGGCACCGGCTCGAAGGCCTGCATCAGCGCGAAACCACGCCCTTCCGGCACTCGCTGGGCCACCTGCAAGATCTTCTCAAAGGGATCCGTCTTTTCGAACCGAACGTCAAGAACCGGAAATTCGTCCTTGCGGGAAAGCCAGTCGTCCGTTTCGGGTTTGGGCGGTTTTTCGCAGTGAAAGGTTACGCGAACTTCGTGAGGGCTGACAAACTCCGTGTAGTGCTCGCAGTTCAGGCTTTCGGCCATCCGCTTCAGCGGCAGAGGGTCGAACTCGTTGACTACGGTTAGCGCCTCGTCCGGTTTCAGCGATTCCAACCGCTGACTGATGTCCGGTAAGAAGAAATCCTCCCGTTCCCGGACGTCGATCTCGTAGATGCGGCGGACCTTGTCAAGCCACTCCGGCTTTTCGCCTGGCTCAGCCGCCTGCGAAGAACCCTCCTTGATGCAGTCGGGGAAAGCCGCGTACAGCTCCTTCTCTGTGCCGATTGCGCTGTTCACGGCGTGCAGAATCTCGCAAATCGAAAGCCCCGACAGTCGGGCCACGTCGCCAAACGTGGCCCACTTTGCCACGGTCTTGAAAATCAGCGGGTTGTTCAGCTTTTTCAGCTTGTCAGAAAGGCCGATCAACACATCCTTCAGTTCTGGATGTTCGTCAAGCGCTTTCTTGACCTTTGTGTCAGCGGTGATCATGTGGAAACACGCCTCCTTTCGCAGTCAGCAGCAAACCTAAGGTGCTCAGGAATGTTGGATGCACGACCAGCACTAAGGAGACAATTTCAGTCCGAATTGAGACGGCTTCCACATTTGCCGAACACGAGAGTGCTGTGGCCCAATTCGAAAAAGGGCCAGACCGCCGGTCCGCACGGCCCAGGGTTTCAGGGTTCTGCTTTACCCCGAAGCCCAGGTAGTGCCAAGCAAGCGCGCTCACACACCGCGCACGCTCTGTCTTCACGCCACGTTGCCCCGGGAGTGTGTAGTGGTTCTGCACTGCACCTGCTTTTTCTCCGGTTCCGGGCAGAAAATCAAACGCTTCTGAGGTTCAAAACAGGCGTTCCTCCAAAAACAAAAGCACGCTGTTCGTAAGCCACTGTTTGCATAAAACCAAAGGAAGATCAGTTTGCCTGACCTTTCCTTGCCGTCGAGAAGTGAGTCTCTACCCCAACCACAACCGCCGACTGGCGGGAAGTGTCTCCGGCGGTGCGTTTTTGTGAGGGGACCGCACACGTACCGCCTGCGGTAGCGCGTGTTGGTTCTTGCCTACAGTTACTACCACAAGCCGCCCGTGCGCGCTGAAGATGCGAAGGTCAAAAGTTGTAGCGACTCCTCAGGAACGGGACCGCGGATGAACGCAGATGGACACAGATTGATCCCTGCCCACGCCCGCTGCCGGGCAACACTGGGTTCCTCAGGGCGTGGCCTCCTTGCTCCTGTTTACCGGAAGTCCAACGGAAGCCTGGAACGCAGGGGCGCTCGAACCTGCACGGTTGTTAAGTGTGTTGTCTCGAAATTCCTTTGACATGTCAGGAACCCAGGCTCTTTGAGGTGCGAAGCCCCCAGTCTTTGCGCAACGCGAGGCAAGCCTCCTTTAGGAGGCGCCTCTTCTTGTTAGCCCGGGGATTTGATCCCCGGGCGGAGTGCGCCTCCCTACAGTTTTTTGACTTTCTTTCCCAAATCTGACCTGGTAGACATACGAGGGATCAGCACCCCCAGACCCGCCAACGCAAGAGGCGGCGGTGACCCCAGGCTCGCCCGGCCATCAAATGGCCGGGCTACAAAAGAGAATTCGCCCCGTGAACGGGGCTTCGCAGTGTGTCGAAACATTCGACCGAAGACAGCGAACCCACCTCGGTGGGTTTTCATCTGAATTAGCCCCGGAATTCATTCCGGGGCGAAGCGAAGATGTTTGCACAAAAACAAAGTAGAATTACCGAACCTGACCTTGCGTCGCCCTCGGGAAGCAGATTCCGGTCTCCAGCGCGACAGCCCATTTCCGGGAAGTACCTCCGGTGGTATTTTCTTGTGAAGAAACGTCCTGCGGCAGTGCATGTTGGCCTCTCCCTAACCGCAACTGCAGTGACCACCACGAGCCGCCTGCGGGCACCGAAGGTGCTTGGACAGAAAAATGGGGGAGTTCCTCGGCTCAAAAGCCTTGTCGGATTCGGCTGACTTGCTTAAATTGTTTAGACGGCAGGTTGGGATTCCTTGCATCCGTTGCTCACCGGAAGGACTGCGAATGGCACACCACGAACCGTTCCACTTCGACACCTTTCAGCAACTCCTTGCCAAAGCCCGGGAACTGGGGCTGGATCTGCCGTTTTCCGACGACATCGACGTGCTGCTGCAGCCGCTCAACCTCGCAGGGCATCGCCTCGCCAACCGGCTGGCGATTCACCCGATGGAGGGCTTCGATGCCGACCACGAAGGCAGACCGGGAGAACTTGCGTTCCGGCGCTACAGGCGCTACGCCGAGGGCGGCAGCAGCCTGATCTGGTTCGAGGCAACGGCCGTGGTTCCTGAGGCACGGTCGAATCCACACCAGTTCTACCTTCACTCCGGAAGTCTGGACACCTTCAAGCGACTGGTGGAATCGACCCGTCGCCACGCGTACCGCGGCCAGGATCTGGTGCTGATTCTGCAACTCACGCACTCCGGCCGCTACTCGAAGCCGGAAGGCAAGCCGAAGCCGATCATTGCCCACCACAGCCCCATCCTGGATCCGCCGTTAGGCTTGCCGCCGGACTACCCGCTCATCAGCGACGACGAGCTGGACGCACTCCAGGAGCGTTTCGTGCAGGCGGCCAGACTCGCTGCAGAGGCCGGTTTCGACGGCGTGGACATCAAAGCCTGCCACCGCTACCTCGTTTCCGAGCTGCTGGCTTCGTTCACGCGGGAAGACAGCCGCTACGGCGGGACATTCGAAAACCGGACGCGTTTCTTACGGGAAACAGCCGAAAAAATCCGGCGTGAAGTGCCGTCGCTCCTTGTGACCACACGTCTCAACGTCTACGACGCCATTCCGTACCCGTACGGATTCGGTGTCGCGCGCAACGGCGACACCAGGCCGGACCTCACGGAGCCGCTGGAACTCATCGGCGCCCTGCTCGAAATCGGACTGTCGGTTTTGAATGTGTCGATGGGCAATCCGTACTTCAATCCACACATCGGCCGCCCTTACGACAAGCCCATCGTCGGCCTGGCGCCCCCGCAGGAACACCCGCTTGAGGGGGTAGCCCGACTGATTCACCTGGCTGGGGAAGTTCAGAAGGCTTTCCCGGATTTGCCGGTCGTTGGTACCGGCTACAGCTGGTTGCGGCACTACTTTCCTCTGGTGGCCGCCGGGGTCCTGGAGCAGGGGCTGGCCACCCTCATCGGTCAGGGGCGAGGAGCCTTTGCGTACCCCGACTCAGTTAAGGATCTGATTGAAAAGGGCGAGCTGGAGCCTCGCAAGACCTGCATCGCCTGCTCGGCGTGCACCCAGATCATGCGCGACGGCGGACAAACTGGCTGCGTGATTCGGGACAACGCCGTGTACGGGCCCCAGTACCGCCGTCACCGCCGGGTGGCTCCGGACGTGCTCCGTTTCGAGGCTGAGCGTTGCTGGGACTGCGCTTTCGCAATGTGCCAGGAGGCGTGCCCCGTCCACCTGGACATCCCAGGCTTCATCAAAGCGTACGGCCGCGGGGACCTGGAGCGAGCCTACGCAATTCTGATGGACCGCAACCCGCTGTCCGAGGTGTGCGCTCTCGTGTGTCCGGTGGAGGTTCTGTGCGAGGGCGCGTGCGTCGAGAACCTGTTGAATTTGCAGCCCGTGGGCATCGCCAGGATCCAGCGCGCCATTGCCGCGGAGGCGCGAGAACGCGGATTGCGACCCTTCGAGCTCCCAAGTGCCGCGACGAAGCACAACGTGGCCGTGATCGGCGCAGGACCGGCTGGCCTGGCCTGTGCGGCTCAGCTGCTCAAACAGGGCCACCGCGT
>JAADFT010000225.1 GCA_013152765.1 Calditrichota bacterium
CGAAGAGGAGTTCGATCCGGCGACGACCCGCTCTTTGGTACTGGCCCTGGAGGGTTGGCATCCCGGCGTGATCGGGATCGTGGCCTCCCGCCTGGTGGAGCGCTTCTACCGACCAACGGTCATGATTTCTCTCGACGGCGGCGTCGGTAAAGGATCAGCGCGCAGCATTCCGGGTTTCGACCTCTACGACGCCCTGAAGCAATGCTCCGATCTGATGATCGACTTCGGAGGTCACCGCTACGCAGCGGGCCTGTCCATCGCGCAGGAGAACATTCCCGAATTTAGGCGGCGTTTCAACGAAATTGCTGCTTCCAAACTCTCGCAGGACCAGCTTGTTCCCAAACTGCGGATTGATGCAGAACTTAATCTGGACGACGTAGATGGGCGTTTTTACACGCTTCTGAAGCTCTTCGGTCCGTTTGGTCCTCAGAACATGCGTCCTGTTTTCGTGAGTCGCAACCTGGAGGTGGTTGGAGCGCCGACAGTTGTCGGCAGCAACCACCTCAAGTTTCGCGTTCGCCAACGTTCCCGTGTGTTCGAAGCCATCGGATTCAATCTGGGCGACATGATCTACCGAATTGAGCCGGGCCGCAAGAACCTGGACCTGGCTTACGTAATCGACGAGAACCACTACATGGGTGTCACAACGCTTCAGCTACGTGTCAAGGATCTGCGCTGAAACGCGCACCCTTGCCGTGTCGGGACTCACACGAGTCAAGTCCTGACACGAGAAAGCCAGCTGAAGGCGCAAGTTCAAGCAATTTCGCAAAAATGTCTGAGTCACTTCGAGGATTCATTTAGTTGCAAAGTCCGATTCCCGCAAAATCGCGCAGGGCGGCGCGGGAGCTTGCCCTGCAGGTACTGTACGCGCTGGAGCTCGGCGGCGCCAAGTCCGACCCTTTGGACGTGTACCGCCGGGTGGTGTACGATTTTGGTCGCGAGGACGCGGACAGTCCGTTCGCACGCGAGCTCGTGTCCAAAACGTACCAGCACCGGAAGGAATTCGACGAGCTGATCGCCACGAAGTCGGCCAACTGGGATCTGGACCGAATCGCCTTGCTGGATCGGCTAATTCTGCGGATGGCTCTGTGCGAGTTCCTGTACTTCGAGGACATCCCGCCAAAGGTGTCGATCGACGAGGCAATCGAAATCGCAAAGAAGTACAGCACCGAGAAAAGCGGTCAGTTCGTGAACGGTTTGCTGGACTCCCTGCTGGCAGATCTGAAAGCCGCGGGCCGCATCCAGAAGAGCGGCAGGGGCCTGCTCGACGAGACCTTGAGATCCACCGAGTAACCGGGATCTGAGGCGCAGCTCGAGGCAAGGCCAGGTCCTGCCCGGAATTGCGAACAGCTGGACCTGCAGTCCGAACGCCTGAAGAGGTGACTTTCGTGGCAAGCCTTACACCGATCCGCGGAACGCGGACGGGTGAGAGGCGGTTAAATCGCTGGAGATGGGATCGCCAGCGATCCCTTTTTGTTTAGCAAAAGAAACGGCAGGCGGTACGCCGTCGCTGAAGACAACAGGTGATGCGAAATGGCAAACATCATTGAGAAGATTTTCGGTACCAAGCACGAGCGCGACATCAAGAAGATTCGTCCGATCGTGGACAGGATCAACGAGATTTACGAGACCTACCATGATCTGACGGACGAGGAACTGCGCGCCAAAACTGACGAATTTCGTCAGCGTATCAGCGAGCGTGTCCAGCCAATCCGGGACAGGATCGCTGAGCTGGAGGAGCAGCTTCGCGCTGACACGGTGGAAGGTGACGACAAAGAAGCTGTAGACGTAGAGGCTATTCGCGACGAAATTTCCGAGCTCGAAGAGGAGGAGTACCGCGAAACCCAGGCGGTGCTCGATGAAATCCTGCCCGAGGCCTACGCTGCTGTGAAGGAAGCTTGCCGACGGCTGGTGGGCAAGCGCTGGAAAGTGGTTGGCCACGAGATCGTCTGGGACATGGTCCCGTTCGACGTTCAGCTCATCGGCGCGGTGGTGCTTCACCAGGGCAAGATTGCTGAGATGGCAACCGGCGAAGGGAAAACGCTGGTGGCCACCATGCCGCTGTACCTGAACGCGCTTCCCGGCAAGGGCGCCCACCTGGTGACCGTGAACGACTACCTTGCCCGCCGCGACGCCGAGTGGATGGGCAAGGTCTACGAGACTCTGGGCCTCACAGTGGCCTACATCACCAACGAGATGACGCCTGAACAGCGCAAGAAAGCGTACGCGGCGGACATCACGTACGGCACCAACAACGAGTTCGGCTTCGACTACCTGCGCGACAACATGGCCATCCGCTTAGAAGATCAGGTGCAGCGCGGCCATTACTACGCGATCATCGACGAGGTCGACTCGGTGCTGATCGACGAGGCCCGCACGCCGCTGATCATCTCCGGACCGGTGGAGCACTCCTTCCACCGCTACACCGAGATGAAACCGCTGGTCCAGCAACTGGTGCGCAAACAAACGCACCTGGTGAACCAGATCGTGGCCAAAGCCGAGAAACTGCTGCAGGATGGCGAAGAATACGAGGCCGGAGTGCTGCTGCTCCAGGCCAGCCGGGGGGCGCCAAAGAACAAGCGCCTCATGAAGCTGCTCCTCGAGCCCGGCATCAAGAAACTGATCAACCGGGTAGAGAACGACTTCCTGCGCGACAAGCGCATGCACGAGATCGACGACGAGCTGTTTTTCGTGATCGACGAAAAGCAGCACACGATCGATCTCACCGAGAAGGGACGCCAGGAGCTTTCGCCGAACGATCCCGAACTGTTCGTGCTCCCGGACCTCGGCGAGGAAATTTCCAAGCTCGAGGCGGACGAAAACCTCAGCGCCGAGGAAAAACTCAAAAAACGCGAGGAACTGGAGCAGCTCTACGCTGAGCGCAGCGAGCGCCTCCACAACATCAGCCAATTGCTGCGCGCGTACTCGCTTTTCGAGCGAGACGTGGACTACATCGTCACCGACGATGGCCGGGTGGTCATCGTGGACGAATTCACTGGCAGGCTGATGCCCGGCCGGCGCTACAGCGACGGTCTACACCAGGCGCTCGAGGCCAAGGAAGGCGTGAAGATCGAGCGCGAGACCCAGACGCTGGCGACGATCACCCTGCAGAACTACTTCAGGAAGTACAAAAAACTTGCCGGAATGACGGGCACAGCGGAAACCGAGGCGCACGAGTTCTGGGAAATTTACAAGCTTGACGTCGTGGTCATCCCGACGAACCAGCCCGTCCGCCGGATCGACTATGACGATGTGGTCTACCGCACCAAGCGCGAGAAGTACAACGCAGTCATCGCCGAAATCGAACGTCTGTACAAACAGAAGCGGCCTGTGCTGGTGGGTACGACCTCCGTCGAGGTTAGCGAAACCCTCAGCCGCATGTTGCGACGTCGGGGCATTCCGCACAACGTTCTCAACGCCAAGTACCACGCCAAAGAGGCTGAGATCATCGCCCGTGCCGGACAGCCGGGCGCCGTGACCATCGCAACCAACATGGCTGGTCGAGGAACAGACATCAAGCTCGGTGAGGGTGTGGTAAAACATCCCAACTGCGCCTTAGTGTCGCCTCGACCGGACATGGAGCCCTGTCCGTACATCAACGAGTTGAACTGCCGCGAGGATGTTCCGTGCGGTCTGCGCATCATCGGCACGGAGCGGCACGAGGCTCGTCGAATTGACTTGCAGCTCCGTGGCCGCGCCGGACGCCAGGGTGACCCGGGTTCTTCTCGCTTCTACCTGTCCCTCGAGGACGACTTGATGCGTCTGTTCGGTTCTGACCGGATTGCGAGCATCATGGACAAGCTGGGCGTGCAGGAAGGCGAGGTCATCACGCACCGGATGGTCAGCAAGTCGATCGAGCGGGCTCAGAAGCGGGTTGAGATGCAGAATTTCGAGATCCGCAAACACCTGCTCGAGTACGACGACGTGATGAACCGCCAGCGCGAAGTGATCTACGCGATGCGCAACCAGGCCCTGCGCGGGGAAAACCTGCGGCAGGACATCCTGGACCGCATCGAGGATTTCATCGACGATTTGGTCGCGCGCTACACCGACGAGCACTCGTACTCTGAGGGCTGGAACTGGGACGCGATGGAAGTTCAGTACCGCCGCGTGCTCCGCCAGCCGTTCCCGATCCCGGAGGAAGAGCGCGAAGGGCTGAAACCGGAGGCAGTCTACCAGAAGCTGAAAGAGGCTGCGACCGACGCCTACCTGCGCAAGGAAAAGCTTCTGGGCGAGGCGGCCATGCGCCAGCTCGAGCGCCTGGCGACTCTGTACGTGATCGACGAGAAGTGGCGCGACCACCTGTACGCGATGGACCAGTTGAAGGAGGGAATTGGTCTCAGGGCGTACGGTCAGAAAGATCCGCTCATCGAGTACAAGACCGAGGGCTTTAACCTGTTCCAGCAGTTGCTGGTGGAAATCAACCAGGGCGTGCTGGAGACCATCTTCAAGGCCCAGGTCACGATGGGGCCGCAAATCCCGGTTCGACGCCGGCAACCAAGCCCCGAGCAGCTGGAGACGGTGCACGCCGATGCCACCGGGTTGGCCATGGCGGGGGCCCCGCAGGCACAACCTTCCGTGCCGGGGGGCATTCAGTACAGCGGGCCTGGTGAAGCGGCCCAGGCGGGCAAGAGGAAACCCGTCAAGGCCGCGGTTAAGATCGGGCGGAACGATCCGTGCTGGTGCGGAAGCGGAAAGAAGTACAAACACTGCCACGGGCGGAACGTGTAGCGTGCGCCTGTTTGGTGGGGACCCAGAGCAAGTGTACGACAGAGGCTCGGAATGGCCTGTGGCTGGCTTGCTGGCTGAGAAGTTTCTGTCACAAATCCAATTCGTTTTCCGCGAGGACGT
>JAADFT010000226.1 GCA_013152765.1 Calditrichota bacterium
GCTTTTTCGAGGATCCCGCGGATCTTCTTCTGCTGTTCTGGAGTGAGGTTGAGAACCTGATTCAGACGGTCAAGCCGCCGTTCGACCATTTTCCTGGCGCGTTCGCTGAGCTGGATCTTCTTGGTGGTGTCCGCTGGAGCCTGCTTCTCTGTGGATGAAGAAGTCTGTCTCGTCGCTGCAGGCAACGAAGCCGCGCTGAGAAGTGCAAGAGCGACGAGCAAGAGAATCGTTCGCTTCATGTGACTGCCTCCGACTTTTTCTTTTCATGCGGGATTTTGGTCTCGACGAAACTCGCATTTTGTACCCGCGATTTCGCCGAAACTTGCGTTTGTCAGACGAGACACGCCGGGGACTCACAGGGATTGGTTGTGTCCAAGGGGACCGCTGACTGACCAGCCTTTTGTGGTCAGTGTTTCCGTCTCGCTGAAGAGTGCCTGCCGGGTGCGCAGGCTGGTAGTTCAACAAACGTTGCGGAGGGCCAAATGAGGAAAGCAGTTTTAGCCGTTCTCGTGACGTTGCTTGCTGGCTCCACTGCCACAGGTGGCGACTGGCGTTCACTATTTAACAGCGAAGACCTTTCTGGCTGGGTGAACGTGAACTGTGCTCCCGAAACGTGGGTAGTTCGGGACGGCATACTCGTTTGCACAGGGGTTCCCAAAGGATTTTTGCGTACGGACCGGCAGTACGAGAACTTCGTCCTGGAGCTGGACTGGCTTCATGTCAAGGAAGGTGGGAACTCCGGCCTGTTCTTGTTCGCGGATGCATTGCCCGCCGTGGGTAGTCCTTACCCGCGCTCGATTGAGGTGCAAATCAGGGACGGCAACCCCGGTGACATTTTCCCCATCAAGGGAGCGTCGATGTGTCCCTGGTACCCGCCCAAGAAAGGGCGTGTGCGATCGATCCCGTCGGAAAACCGCGTTAAGCCGGCGGGCCAGTGGAATCACTACAGGCTTGAAGTGCGCGACGGTGTCATCACGCTCGCAGTGAACGGGAAGGTGGTGAACCGGGCATACCACGCGAACCCCCGGAAGGGGTACATTTGCCTGGAGTCGGAAGGCAGTGAAATTCATTTCCGGAACATCCGGATTCGGGAGCTGCCGAGCTCGAATCCGCCGGCCGATGTCGTGGCCGACCAGGACGAAGGCTTTGTTGCCCTGTACAGTGGCGTCGACTTGAAGGCCTGGAAAGTCCCGGCAGGAAGCAAGGGACATTGGCGACCGAAAGACTGGATTCTGGACTACGACGGAAAGAGCCAGGCGAAGGGCGACGAACGCCACTTGTGGACTAAGGACGAGTTCGCTGATTTCGTGCTGATGGTCGACTGGAGGTTGCCTGGCGAGGTGAAAATCGATTCGGTGCCGGTTGTTTTGCCAGACGGGAGTACGCTGAAGGACTCGAACGGCAAGGAGGTGCGGGTGCCCGTGCTGGACGCAGGCGACAGCGGAATCTACCTCCGCGGTACGTCGAAGGCCCAGGCGAACATCTGGAACTGGCCCGTTGGGTCTGGCGAAATCTGGGGTTACCGTACCGACAAGAAGATGCCGCCCGAGGTGCGGCGGGCCGCCACGCCCATTCAGTGTGCGGACAATCCGGTTGGTGAATGGAACCGTTTCGTGATCACGATGAGGGGTTCGCGGGTTACGGTGGTGCTGAACGGAGTGACGGTAATTCGCAACGCCGAGCTTCCGGGAGTGCCCGCCAGGGGACCGATTGCCCTTCAGCACCACGGGGACCCCGTGCAGTTCGCGAACATTTTCGTGAAGAAGCTCGACTGAGCTCGCCTTCGAGGCAGTACGAGTTCCGAGTGGTTGTAAGAGAAAGTCAAACCGCAGCGATGCAGGGGGTGCAGGGTTTTTGTCCCGCTGTGTCGCGAGTAGATCGAAGGGATGTTGGATGAAGTGGTTCGTGATCTCAGGAGCACTTGCCTTGAGTCTCGTGCAAGCATTCGCCGGCGAAATGCAAAGAGGGGATGTTCTGCAGTACGTGGATCCCTTCATCGGGACCACCAAGCTCGGCAACACGTACCCGGCCGTGTGCCGTCCGTTCGGTTTGGTGAAGTGGACACCTCAGACACGGGCAGGCGAGAAAAAGGGGACAAAGCCGTACGACTACGCAGACTCCCTTTTCCAGGGAATTCGCTGGACGAACTTCATGAGCGGTTCTGCGGTGCCGGAGTACGGCAGCATGACTCTGATGGCGCTGACGGGCGCCTTACGCACGGATCCTGCTGCACGTGCTGCTCGGTACAGGCATTCCCTGGAAGAGGCGCGTCCTTACTACTACCGGCTGCAGCTTCCGGACTACGGTGTGACGATCGAAGTTGCTGCCACAGTCCGGGCGGGCATCTTTCGAATCACCTTCCCTGAGACTGACTCAGCTTACGTTCTGCTGCAGCCGAACAACACGCCGCTCGCTCCTCACCAGCGGGCGCGGGCATCGGTGCGCGTGTTACCCGAGCTGCGGGAAGTGGCTGGCAGCAACCCGGTGTTTCGCTACTACATTGCCACCGGGCAACCAGCAGGGTTCAGTGGGCACTTTGTTGCCAGGTTCCAGGAGGACTTTTCGGAGTTTGGTACCTGGGATTCGCACGGCCTGCGGAGCGGGGACAGGACGGCACAGGGACAACCCGGTGCGTACGTGAAGTTGGAGTGCGAAAAGGCAAGAACAGTTCTGGTGAAAATCGGTTGCTCGTTCACCAGTGTGGAGCAGGCGCGGAAGAATCTGGACGCCGAGATCCCCGACTGGGACTTCGATCGAGTCGTGGAGGCCGGTCGGCAAGCCTGGGAAGAAGCCCTCGGTGTCATTCAGGTTGAGGGTGGCACGTCCGCTGATCGTCGAAATTTCTACACGGCTCTCTACCACGCCTTGCTTCTGCCGCGTGTGTTCAGCGACGCGGATGGCTCGTACGTTGGATTTGACGGCGACAATTCTGTGCACGTCGCTCGCGACTTCGTCTACCACGACGACTACTCCATGTGGGACACATTTCGTGCGGAACATCCGTTGTTGCTGCTCATCCAGCCGGAGAGGGCGCGGGACTGGATCCTCTCCCTTTTGGCAAAGGCCGAGCAAGGAGGCTGGCTGCCGATTTTTCCGGCCTGGAACAGCTACACCTCCGAGATGATCGGCGACCATTGCGTGTCCATGATCACCGACGCCTACGTGAAGGGGTTCCGCGAATTTGACGTTGAGAAAGCTTACCAGTACATGCGGAAAAATGCCACCCAGACGCCGGCGAGCCGTGCCGAGTACCTGGATGGCAAGGGGAGACGGGCTCTGCAAAGCTACCTGAAGCTGGGGTACATTCCGCTTGAAGATCCGGTGAGTGAGGCGTTCCACAAGGGCGAACAGGTTTCGCGGACGTTGGAATACGCTTACGACGACTTCTGTCTTGCTGTTCTCGCCGAATCGCTGGGTCTGAAAGCGGACGCCGAGGATTTTCGTCGACGCGCGCGGAACTACCGAAACGTGTTCGACCCGTCTACCGGGTTTGTGCGGGGCAGACACGAAGACGGATCCTGGGTGGAGCCGTTTGATCCCGGTGAGCAGGCTGGCTACATCACCGAGGCCACACCGTGGGTGTACACTTGGTTCGCCCCGCACGACGTACGCGGATTAATCGACCTGATGGGGGGACGCGAAGCCTTCGTTGCCAAACTGGACAGTTTTTTCGCCGGAGGTTTCTACGCGCACGACAACGAGCCGAGCCACCACATTGCCTACCTGTACGCGTTTGCGGGAGCCCCCTGGAAAACCCAGGCTCGCGTGCGCCGTGCGCTTCTCGACAACTACTCGGACACGCCGGGAGGCCTGAGCGGCAACGACGACGCTGGCCAGATGTCGGCCTGGTACATTTTCTCGGCCATGGGATTCTACCCCGTGTGCCCTGGCACGGGCCAGTACATTCTGGGCAGTCCGATTTTCCGCCGGGTGCGAATTCGGCTGAAAAGGCCGTGGTACGCGGGCGAGGAATTCGTCGTTGAAGCGAGGAACGTTTCCCGTCAGAACCAGTACATTCAGCGTGCGTGGTTGAACGGGGAAGAGTGGGACCGACCCTGGATTCCGCACTCCGCCATCGCCGGAGGTGGGCAGCTCATTCTGGAGATGGGTCCGGAGCCAAATCCAGCGTGGGGCGTGTCGCCGGGTGCTGCGCCTTTTTCGCTTTCTGGGCGGGACCAGTAGAGCGTCACGTCGGTGACGTGCGGTTCCGGGCTGCACAAAGCCGGGCAAGCAGTGGACCGGTTCGATCGCAGGTGCTGTCAAGCAGCAACGTTTGCTTCTGAAACGCTCGCCTGGGTTCGATCTGCGTGAGTGGGGGATCGTGAGCTCAATTTTCACTTGATTTTTCGCGAAAATGCCCTATTTTTGCGTTTGGATGAGCTGAGAAGCGGGTGTAGCTCAGTTGGTAGAGCCCCGGCTTCCCAAGCCGGTTGTCGCGGGTTCGAGTCCCGTCACCCGCTCTTTTTGTGTCTGGACGATCGTTGCTGCTGCGGACCTGAAGCCGAGGGAGCGGAGACGATCATGGCCCGGAGTAAGAGCAAACAAAAAAGGCGTCGGCTCAAAATCCGACTGCACTGGAAACGCCGCCGAGAGCGGAAGAAACAGCAACAGAAGCAAGCACAGTAGTCACCGAACCCCGTGATCAGCCCAGATGCGCGGGGTTTTGTTTTTCAGGAGCAGCCGAGTCTGTTTCGTCGATTCCCGAACGAAGCGTGCGATTCCACGTGGGAATCGAGTTTCCGGGGGATTCCTCTACTGGACTGGAGCAAGGCAGGTTCGCTTCCCAGAACGAGCTTGGGCGGGGGAGGACCAGCAGTCACCTGAAGTAACCGGTGGGCATCCAGGCTTA
>JAADFT010000227.1:0-7499 GCA_013152765.1 Calditrichota bacterium
CTGGTGCAGGTGAAGAAGGGCGCCAAAGGTGTGAAGAGCGCCGTGCGATGCGACGCCCTGATCCTGGACGAAAAATCTCGCTCGGACACGTATCCGACAATCGATGTGCATGAGCCGGATGCCACCGTCGGCCACGAGGCAACGGTGTCGCGGATCGGCGAAGAGCAGCTTTTTTACCTGATGAGCCGCGGGCTGTCGGAGCCGGAGGCCACAGCTTTAGTGGTGAGGGGATTCATCGAGCCCGTCGTGAAAGAGCTGCCAATGGAGTACGCGGTAGAGCTCAACCGCCTGATTGAGCTTCAGATGGACGGCTCGGTGGGATAAGACGTAGCGACTGCATGTCGCCGTTTGGTATGCCGAGCTGGGATTTTTGTGCTTTGAGCATTTCGGCGCCACAGTGGAGTCACTCTTTGAGTCCAGCGCAGTCCCACTGTGGCAGCCTTGAGGTTGGGAGGTAAGAATGGTTGAATCGACTACGCTTCTGGATTGGGGAACTCTCTTGCGGCGATCTGAAGAACAGCTGGAGCCAGCCTGGCTGAGGTCTCTGCGTCGGAAAGCCCTGGCGCTGTTCGAAAAACAAACGTGGCCTCAGCGGACGGACGAGAACTGGCGATTCACTGACTACCGTCGTTTGCTACCGGAATCCCTCGGTGGCGAGCCAGTAACTGTGGAGGCTCCCGCCGTGCCGAGTGTGGACCTTGAACCTGCCCTGCAGGGAGGGATTTCGATCCGGTTGGGCAGCCCACCGGTGGAACTGGCAGGGGCTGTGCAGTACATGCCTTTGCTCGAGGCGGTGCGGGCACACGAATCTTCTTTGAAGCGTTTGCTCGAAGAAGCCGAAGCGCACGCTGTGGATCGGTTTGATGCCCTCGCTCTGGCTACGTTCGAGGCCGGATTTTTCGTACAGGTTCGCGAAGGAAGTTACCTGGACGGGCCGGTGGCGTTGCAACTGGAACCTCGCCCGACCGAGAACGGCTGGCAAAGCACCTTTTCCAGCGTTTCTCTCGGTGCGCGTTCGAAGGGGACCCTGGTAATTGACGTCAGGCCGTCTGAAGCTGGGCTACGGACATTCGGTTCCGACCACCTTCGCGTGGAGGTCGGCGACGGCGCGGAGTGGAATGTGCTCTTTCTGCAGCGCTTTGGCGCGAGTGACAGTCGCCTCCAGCGTGTGCGGTTTGAAATCGGAAACAATGCCCGTCTGCAAGCTTTCCGGTTGGATTTGGGCGGCGCCGTCGTGAAAACGGAAGTAGGCCTCGCTTTCAAAGGCGAGAACAGCGAATTCAGCTGGCACGGGGCTTACTTGCTGGGCGGAAACCAGAGGTTCGAACTCGACACATTGCAGGACCACGTTCTTGGCGGCGACACGTCGAACCTGCTGGTGAAGGGCGTGCTGGCGCAACAGGGGCGGGCCGTGTACCGGGGTCTGATTCGAATTCACCCCGGAGCCCAGCGTTCCAACGCCTACCAGGCGAACAAGAACCTGCTACTCAGCGAAGACGCGCACGTGCATTCGATCCCGATGCTCGAAATCGAAGCCAACGACGTGCGGTGCAGTCACGGTTCAGCCTCTGGCCCCATTGACCCTGACCAGATTTTTTACCTGCAGAGCCGGGGATTGCCAGAACGAGAAGCGCGTCGGATGATCATCAAGGGCTTTGTCGCCGAGCTGCTAGATGAGGGTGTTCCTCCAGGCTTCAGGGACGTGCTGGAAGGTGCGCTCGAGGCACGCGTAGACCAGCTGCTGCGGAACTGAGTGGGGCGGGCAAAATGTGGGTTTCTGTGCTACCTTTCTCTGAGCTTGCCGAGAAACGGCCGATCGTGAGAAAGATCAGTGGTCAGCGGGTGGCTCTTGTTCGCATTGGGGAGGAGGTTTTCGCATTCGACGATGTTTGCACGCACGAGTTCGCTTTCCTGTCGGAGGGACAGGTTTTGGACCACGAAATCGAGTGTCCGTTGCACGGGGCCCGGTTTGACCTGGCGACCGGAGAAGCGCGGAGCCTGCCCGCCACAGAGCCGATCAAAGTGTACCCCACGCGTGTGGTCAACGGGAAAGTCGAGGTGAAGCTCTCTTGATTCAAACTGCCACGAAAGACGCTTCTGGGCGCCTTCTGCCGGTAGACACGATTCGGAAGGCGTTTCCGATTTTTAGCTCGCCGGAGTGGCGCGAACTTGTGTACCTGGACAACGCAGCCACAACGCAGCGACCTCAGCGAGTGCTGGATGCAATCGCGGGTTACTACGCCGACTCGAACGCCAACGTGCACCGTGGAGCTTACGCTCTCAGCGAGAAGTCGACGGGACTCTACGAGAGTGCGCGCGAGCTGGTCGGGAGGTTCGTCGGTGCACCGAGCCCGAGGCAGGTCGTGTTCACGAAGAACGCCACCGAGGCCCTGAACCTGGTGGCTTACGCCTGGGCTTTGCCGCGGCTTCAGCCGGGGCTGCAGATCCTGGTCACGCAAATGGAACACCACAGCAACCTGGTGCCCTGGCAGGTTTTGGCCCAACGAACAGGGGCAACGCTTGCTTACGTTCGTGTGGACGACTCCGGCCACCTCGACCTTGACGATTTGCGTCAGAAATTGCGAAAGCCGACGCTTCTTGTTGCCGTCACCCAGGCCTCGAATGTTCTGGGAACCTTGAATCCAGTAGCAAGGGTCGTTGAGCTGGCGAAAGAAGCCGGTGCAGCCGTGGTTGTGGACGGTGCCCAGAGTGTGCCGCACGTTCCGGTGGACTTCGGGGAGCTTGGCTGCGATTTCCTGGCGTTTTCCGGTCACAAGATGCTTGGCCCAATGGGCATCGGCGTGCTGGTGGCGAAGGAAGAGCGTCTCGAGGAGGCTGAGCCTTTCCTCTACGGCGGCGACATGATCGCCACGGTTGACTGGCACCAAAGCACCTGGAACGAACTGCCCTGGAAATTTGAGGCAGGGACGCCAAACGTGGCGGGCGCGGTCGGGCTGGCGGAAGCAGTGCGGTTCTTGCAGGAGGTCGGCTTGGAACGCATCGCCGAACACGACCGTGCTCTCACGGAGCTTGCCTACGACGGCCTGGCCCAGATCGACGGGGTTCGCATCTTCGGACCGCCGCCTGACGAGCGTGTAGGACTGGTGGCGTTCGATGTGGACGGTGTGCACCCGCACGATCTGGCCACGTTTCTGGATGCCAGAGGGATCGCCATTCGCGCCGGACACCACTGCGCAGAGCCGCTGATGAAGCGACTGGGTGTGGTTGCAACAGCAAGGGCCAGTTTTTACCTGTACAACAGTCCCGACGATGTGGAAGCGCTGATCGAAGGTGTGAAGGCAGCAAAGGAGTTCTTTTCGCCATGAGCCTGGAAGCGCTTTACCAGGAAATTCTGCTGGACCACTACCGCAGGCCGCGGAATTTTGGTGTGCTCAAAGATGCTGACGTGCACGAACACGGCGTGAATCCGCTGTGCGGCGACGAGATCGAGATCAGTCTGAAAGTGGAAAATGGTCGTGTGGCGGACGTGCGGTTTCAAGGCAAGGGATGCTCGATCAGCAAGGCCTCGGCCTCGATGATGACCGAGGCAGTCCGCGGCAAGAGCCTCGAGGAGATCCGCGAATTCGTAGACGAAATGGAAAAGGTGCTGAAGGGCGAGAAGGAAGGGGATCCGGAGCAACTGGGGGACCTCGAGGCGTTGAAGGGCGTAAGCAAGTTTCCGGTGCGAATCAAGTGCGCTTTGTTGGCCTGGAAGGTTCTGGAGCAGGGCCTGGAACGCGCAGGGGGCGGGACGGGAGAGAAAGAAACCACGTAGTTCCGATCCGTTAGAAAGCTGGTGGGGTGGTTTTGCCTTCGGTCGCGTTCGTTTAGTCGGTTGCACTGTGGGCTGATTCGTGGGGCAGGAAAACCTGCCTCTTTTCGTTTTTAACCTTTCGCGGATGAATCAGGCGTGGTAAACGCCTTTTGGGGGACCCTTACGAATTGCGCTCTGAGAAATTGAGCCCACGACAGGTCCCAGGTCACCCTCTGGAGGCTCCCAACCTAAGCGATTGGGAATCAAATCACTACATTCGTGTCCTCGAATGTTGCAAACAGCAAGAACTCGGATCGACTACGGTTGCCGAAAGCGGAGGGAGCAGCCGCGTGGATTTAGCTTAGACAACCCTCGGGTCCCATCTCACGAACCGGAAACACCAGCAGATCCTGCCACACCAGATGTCTTGCTTGTCCGTCCGTGAAAGCCTCCGCAGAAGTGCCCCCGGTGGATTTTCTCCGTTGGCTTGCCCAAGACAAGGTACCCCGGTCGAGTGAGTCTCCGATCTGGCGGTGCAGTCAAGAACTTGCTTTCGAGCCCATCACGTGCTCAACGAACTCCAGTAGACAAAACCGCCTTTTCAAGACGACCTTGCTGCCCCCGATGCCTGTTGCAGGTTTACTTTTTCCTTGCTTTTCAAGGCCAGAATTCTAATTTGCGTGCTGAATTTTACGGCTGAGGGTGGGTGTGTTGTGAGCGCTGACGGATTTGAGGGGAGGGTGGACCAGCCCTTTCGATTCCCCCTTTTCATTTTGCCCGTACTCCGAGAGAGCGGACGACCGCTTCACTTACCCACCCTTCAACTGGCGAAAGGTTTTGACCCGGCTGCCGAAAAAGAGGAAGGGACGTACCCGATGGAGGGAGGCTTCTTCGGGCGAAGCAAGCGGATTGCGTTGGAAACAAAGCAGGAGGTCTTTCATGTGGCGTAGGCTTCTTCCTCCCTCCCTGACTTTTGCGATTGTCATTCTCAGTTTTACTCATCCGGCGTTGGCGAGCGAGGCAGCCGAGTCTGCCGAAGGCCTGGGTGCGGTTTTACCCCTGTGGTCGGTTATCCCGTTCGCGGGCATTTTGCTTTCGATCGCCCTGTTTCCGCTCTTTGCGCCGGGATTCTGGCACCACCACTACTGGAAGGTTTCTCTCTTCTGGGCGCTTGTGTTCGCTGTCCCGTTCGTGGCCGGTTACGGCGGTGAGGCGACGCACGAGATCTTGCACATCTACTTGCTCGACTACATCCCCTTCATCATCCTTTTGTGGTCGCTGTTCACGGTAGCTGGTGGAATCCTGATCGAGGGGACACTCGCGGGCACACCTTTCGTGAATGTCGTTTTTCTGGTCATCGGCACGTTCCTCTCGAGCTGGATTGGTACAACCGGTTCTTCGATGCTGCTCATTCGTCCCGTTCTGCGGGCAAACGCGAAACGCATCCACAAAGCGCACGTTGTGGTCTTCTTCATTTTCCTTGTGAGCAACATCGGAGGCAGTTTAACCCCGCTTGGCGACCCTCCGTTGTTCCTGGGCTTCCTCCACGGGGTGCCTTTCTTCTGGACGTTTCGCTTAATCGAAGAAATGGGCTTCGTTTCAGGCATTTTACTGGTTGCCTTTTTCCTTCTGGATACGTACTTTTACAACCGCGACAAAAAAGAGCTGGCCAGTCAGGGCATCGACATTACCGTGGTCGATCGGCCCGTGAAGGAAAAGGTAGCGGTTGGCGGCGAGACTCTGGTTGAAAGTGAACCGTACGAGCCGGAGCCGCTGCGGATTCGGGGTACGTACAATTTTCTGTTCCTTCTCGGCGTGATCGGAGGGGTGTTGTTCAGCGGTCTGGTACACCTCGGCGAAGTGAATGTGCTGGGTGTGCCAATGTTGAAGCAGAACATCATTCGGGATCTGTTTCTGATCTTGATGGGTCTGTTGTCGCTGCGTTTCACGCCGAAAGCGATTCGTGAAAAGAACGAGTTTACGTGGTTTCCGATTAAAGAAGTTGCGTACCTGTTCGCTGGCATTTTCATGACGATCATCCCGGCTCTGGCTATGCTGCGAGCCGGGGAACACGGCCATCTGGCTTTCGTGATCGAGGCCGTGAAGAAGCCGGCCCACTACTTCTGGATCACTGGTGCTCTTTCGAGCTTTCTCGACAACGCGCCGACGTACCTGACGTTTCTGAACACAGCGCTTGGCAATTTCTTCAGCGGCATGCCGGAAAGGGAAGCGGTGCACGCGTTGATTGCGCAGAAGGAGATTTTCCTGGCCGCCATTTCGACCGGCGCTGTGTTCATGGGCGCGAACACGTACATCGGCAATGCGCCGAACTTCATGGTGCGTTCGATTGCCGAAGAAAACGGCATTCGTATGCCGAGCTTTTTCGGCTACATGGCCTGGTCAGTACTGTTCTTGATTCCGACATTTGTCCTGGTCACGCTGGTGTTCTTTTCCTGATCCGTGACCCAGTGATCTGAAGGGGGGTAGCACTCCGTATTTGCGGGGGTCTTTTCCGAAGTCGCCAGCTTCGCTTGGTTCAAGTTGGTTCCGACGCCATTCGGGTAGGGAGGAGATACGTGACGGCGTTCCTTTTCTACGTCTTTGCAGCCCTGGCTGTGGCCGGGGGGCTCACGCTCATTTTGCACCGTAACCCGGTCTACAGTGCCCTCTCACTCATTGTCACCATGTTCAGCCTCGCCGCTCTGTTCGCCATGCTGGACGCACAGTTCCTGGCCATCATCCAGGTGCTTGTGTACGCTGGCGCGGTGATGGTGTTGTTTCTTTTCGTCATCATGCTCATCAACGTGCGCCTGGAGCAGCGATTACCCCAGCGGTTCACCGCTCAGACAGCCGTAGCAGTAGCTCTCGGGATCATTTTGCTCGTCGAAGTAATTCAGATCGGGTTGACAGGGTCCAAGATGCTTGGGCCGGTGGCGACTGAGTTGAGCGCCAAAGAGGTCGGCCGGGTGCAGACGCTGGCGGGCCTCCTCTTCACGAAATACGTGTTGCCTTTTGAGGTGGCGACCATTCTGCTGCTGGTCGCGATCGTGGGCGGCATTTACTTCGCCAAACGGAAGCTTCGTTGACATGTGCAGGAGTGGCGGATGAGTCCTCAGCACTACCTGGTCCTTGCGGGCATTCTCTTCACGATCGGCGTTACCGGAGTGTTGATCCGGAAAAACGCGCTCATCGTCTTCATGTCGATCGAGCTCATGCTCAACGCTGTGAATCTGACGCTCGTGACGTTTTCACACTTCATGCGTTCGCCCGATGGGCAGGTGCTGGTGTTTTTCTCGATTGTTGTAGCGGCTGCCGAGGTGGCAGTCGGCCTCGCTTTGATCGTTGCTTTGTTCCGCCTGAGTGGCAGCACAAACCTTGATGACTTCAATCTGCTGAAGTGGTGATTCCCTGAGGGAGTCACCTGAGCCTGGCGTGCTTCAATCGGAGTGGAGCCACCGATGATTGAGTACCTCTGGTTAATCCCGTTGCTACCCGCGATCGGATTTGTCCTCAACGGGTTACTGGGCTGGAAACTGGGTCACAAGGCGGTTAGCTGGATTGGGCCCAGTGTGGTTGGGCTCGCATTTGTGGTTGCGTCACTCGTTTTCGTTGATCTTCTGAAGCTCGAGCCAGAAGCCCGACACATCACCGTGCCCATTTACGAGTGGATTCGGAGCGGCAATTTTTCCGTGAGCATTAGCTTCTTGCTCGATCCACTTTCGATGGTCATGGTGCTTGTGGTGAC